>JBEKVD010000007.1:0-83712 GCA_049514315.1 Candidatus Limnocylindrales bacterium
CGGCCGCACGATCGTCCTCATCACCCACGATACGGATGTGGCTGAGGCCGCGGACCGGGCCGTTCATCTGCGCGATGGGCAGCTGCATGACACGGTGCTCGCATGAGGCCCACCGACCTCGTTGGTCTCGCCCTGTCGCGTCTCGGGACCGGCAAGCTTCGGACCGGCCTGACGATGCTGGGCATCATCATCGGCGTGGCCTCGGTGGTGGCCCTCGTCAGCGTCGCCGAAGGCGCCACGAAGGGCATCAGCAATCAACTCCAGTCGCTGGGCACAAACCTCGTGACCGTCAGCCCCGGCTTCACTTCGACCGGGGCGACGCGCGGGGCCATCGGCACGGCGACCACCCTCACCCTTGACGACGCGAACGCGCTCGCCACCCTGGACGACGTCCAGACCGTAGCCCCGGAACTCACGACCAACAAGCTCGTCATAGCCGGAACCCAGAACGAGACGACGCGGCTCGTCGGCACGACGCCGGGCTACCTTTCCGTCTTCGCCTACCAGGTTTGGGTCGGCACGTTCCTGAGCCAGGCATCAGTGGATGACAACCTGCGAGTGGCCGTGATCGGCGCGACGACGGCCACCAACCTGGACCTGACGGCCAGCTCCATCGGCTCGACCATCGACGTCGGCGGGCTGCCGTTCGAGCTCATCGGGATCCTGCAACCGAAGGGCGGCACGACGACGGCAGACGACCAGGTCGTCATCCCGATCTCGACGGCCCACGAGCTCTTCATCGGCAGCAACAGCGTCTCGGCTATCGGTCTGAGCGCCACGAGCCAGAACGCGATAAACACCGTCTCGGCCGAGATCACGACCACGCTGGAGCAGCGCCACGGCATCACCAACGGCGTGGACGACTTCACGATCGCGACCCAGGCGCAGCTGCTCGGGACCGTCAGCTCGGTCAGCGACGTGCTCACTTTGCTGCTGGCCGGGATCGCCTCGATCTCGCTGCTCGTCGGCGGGATCGGGATCATGAACATCATGCTCGTCTCGGTTCGCGAGAGGACGCGTGAGATCGGAATCCGCAAGGCCATCGGCGCTCGCGGCCGCGACATCCTGTCGCAGTTCCTCGTGGAGGCCCTGGCCCTCTCGCTGGCCGGCGGCATCATCGGCATCGGCGTCGGAGTCGTGGCCTCGTTCGGCATTGGCACGTACGCCGGCTGGGGCTTCGTCTTCAACCCGGTGACCGTGCTCGTCGCGGTCGGCTTCAGTCTCATCGTCGGGATCGTCTTCGGCGTCTGGCCGGCCAGCCAGGCCGCCCGCCTCGACCCCGTCGTCGCGCTCCGGTACGAGTAGTCATTCAACGCGAGCAGGTACTGCACAGGAGCAGGTGTACCAACGGATGAAAGGGCACAACAGATGACAGTCTCAACCCCGCCAGTCAGGCAGCCATCCAAATCAGGGAAGCAGGATCGAACGACGATCGTCCTGCTTCTGGTGGCCGCTCTCATCGCGGTCGGCGGAGTCGGCTTCGCGCTGGGCCACCTCACGGCCCCCAGCGCCTCCGCTGCTGCAAACGCGAGTGGACGCTTCGGCGGCTTCGCGCGCCCATCACTGGCCCCTGGCCAGACCTTCAACGCGAGTTCCCTGGCCGGGCGCGGCGGCCTCGGCGGAGTGACCGGTGGCATCAGCGGCACGGTCCAGTCGATCAACGGCACAACGATGACGATCCAGGAAGCCAGCGGAACTACTGTGACGGTTGATCTCTCCCCGAACACCACGTATCACGGCGAGACGCCCGCCAGCCCAAGCGCCGTCCAGGTGGGCACGAGCGTGACGGTCCAGATCGACACGACCGCATTGGCCAGCGAAACTCCGAATCCGAGCGCATCGGGAGCCCTGGGCGGGCGTACTCTGACCGCCAAGGACGTCCTCATCAATCAGCCGTAGGAGTTGCACCGTGCACCTGCTCGTGGTCGAGGATGATGCCCGCCTCAGTCGCCTCCTCAAGCGGCTCCTGAGCCAGGATCGACACGTCGTCGAGACGGCATTGACGGCAGAGGAAGGGTTGGAGGTCGCCACCTCCAACCTGGAGCTCGACGGGATCATCCTCGACGTCGGCCTGCCCGACAGGTCCGGCTTCGACGTCGCGCGGACCCTTCGCAAGAAGGGTTCGCAGGTGCCGATCCTCATGCTGACGGCCCGCGACGCAGTCAGCGATCGAGTCGAGGGCCTGGACGCCGGGGCGGACGACTACCTCGTCAAGCCGTTCGCATACGAGGAGTTACTCGCGAGGTTGCGGGCGCTCGGACGGCGCCCGCCTTCCCGTAAGTCGACGGCGTTGAAGTCCGGGCCGATCGAGCTCGACGAAACCACGCGGCTGGTCACCGTCGCGGGTAAACCCGTAGATCTCAGCCAGCGCGAGTTCTCAATCCTGGAGTGCCTGCTGCGCCGGCCGGGCCAGGTTCTCTCCCGCGACCAGCTGCTCGACTACGCCTGGCCGTACGGCGTGGCGCTCACGCCGAACACGGTCGAGGCGTACATTCACCTGCTGCGTGAGAAACTGGGCGCAGATGCGGCGAACAACGTCGAGACCGTCCGCGGGGTCGGCTACCGTCTTCGAGAGGCTTAATCCATGAGGGTCCCGCGCCCGGGTCTGCCGAGGCCGTGGAGGCGGGGCAAGGCGACTTCACAGGTGGAGTTGCCGCCCGCCGGTCGGGCCGATCCCGACGGAGACGTGCGGATCCTGCGTCGGACCCGCCTGCGGCTGATGGCCGTGAGCGGCGTCGTGACGCTCTTCATCCTCGTGGCCCTCGGCGTTGCGACGTACAGCGTGGTAGCCGCGGCCCTGAACGCTTCGGACCAGAGCGCGTTCAAGAGCTACACCAACAGGCACCTGATCAGCCAGCCTTCGGCCACCGGCCCCGAGACATCGGAGCTCGGCGGAGAGGGCGCGAACGTCTTCGAAATCGACGTTACGCCCGCCGGCGTGGTCCGCGCACCGCGAGGCCAGACGCTTCCGGCGGGTCTTCCCGACCAGGCGAGCCTGAAGGCCGCCGCCGCCAGCAAGACCGGCACGGACGAGCGCTCCTTCACCGCTCCCGATGGGACCCCCTACTACATCATGTCGGTGCAGGCCGTCGGACCCAGCCCCGGAACGTGGCTGATCCAGTTCGTCCAGAACCGCAGCGCGGAGTCGCGCCTGCTCCTGACGCTGTTCTGGATCCTGCTCGGCGGCGGCGCGGTCGCGCTGCTCGCCGCTCTCCTCGCCGGTTATCTCTACGCCGGCCGGGCTCTCGTCCCGATCCGAGCGTCAATGCAGCGCCGGCAGTCGGCGCTCCAACGCCAGCGCGAGTTCGCGGCCAATGCCAGTCACGAGCTGAGAACGCCGTTGACGGTCATTGGGGCGAGCGTGGAGGACCTGAAACGCAACCGGCGCAGCAAGGTGGAAGACGTCGGCGAGGCGCTGGGGGACATCGAGGCCGAGGTCAGGCACATGACGGCGCTGGTCGAGGACATGCTGCTGCTGGCCCGAACCGACTCGGGCGTCGTTCAGCTGGACCGCGTGTCACTCGACATGGGCGACATCGCCGCGGAGGCCGCGTCGACGCTGACGGCGCTCGGCCAGGAACGGGGGGTGAAGGTCGTGCTGGACACGACTCCCGCCCCGATCAGCGGAGACCCTCTCCGACTCAGGCAGCTCGTGACCATCGTGGTCGACAACGCAATCAGGCACAGCCCGGCGGGTTCCACGGTCTCGGTTTGGGTTCGGTCGGAGTCCGGCGGCGCTCTCCTGCAGGTCGACGATCAGGGCCCGGGGATCAAGCCCGAAGACCTGCCCCGGCTCTTCGAGCGGTTCTGGCGGGCGGACAACGCGCCAGCCGGCGGGACCGGGTTGGGCCTGGCGATTGCCAAATGGATAGTCGACCAGCACGGCGGAAGCATCGGCGCGTTCAATCGGCCGGAAGGCGGCGCCAGCTTCTGGGCCAGGCTGCCCAGTGTGCCCGTAAGGGGCGAGGCTGCGGATGATGGACCGTGGACGGCGGCAACCACCGAGGGGCCCCTCGAGCCGGAGTCGCCCGGCGATTCCGATGCTCCCGGCGATCCCCTGGCGCGCGGGGGCGAGGGGCCGGGCGGCCCCGCGGGGGTCTAGCCGAGCAGCAGCCGGGCTTCCGCAACCAGGCCGACCCCGATGATCACCATCCGCAGCACAGGCGCAGGCAGCCTCCGTCCGACCCGGGCACCCACCTGACCGCCGATGATCGAGCCTGCCGCGATGAGCAGCGCCAACACCCAGTGAACCGGAGCCACCAGGATGAACAGGATCCCGGCGACTCCGTTGATCAGGGCGGCGAGCACGTTCTTGAGGCCGTTCAGGCGCTGTATGTCGTCGGGCACGAAGATCGTCAGCAGGGCGATCATGATGATGCCCATCCCCGCGCCAAAGTAGCCGCCGTAGATAGCCGTGACATAGAACAGAAACGCCAGCGGCAGCGACCGGTCCGATCCGGCGTGGCGGTGAGCTTCCAGGGCGTCCGAAAGGCGCGGCCCCGCCGCCACGAGCACCAGGGCGACGGCTATCAGGACCGGCACGATGGCGGCGAATGCGCCGGGGAAGGCGAGCAGGAGCACGGCACCGGTCAGCCCCCCGGCACCCGAGGCCAGGCCCAGGCGGATCGCGCGCGGTCGCTGGCCTGCCAGCTCCCGCCGGTAGCCGACCGCCCCGCTCAAAGAGCCCGGCACCAGCCCGACCGTGTTGGATACGTTGGCGTCGAGTGGGGCGTAGCCGAAGGCCAGCAACGTCGGGAATGTGATCAGCGATCCCGAGCCGACTATCGTGTTGATGGTGCCGGCGGCCAGTCCTGCCGCGAAAATCGCGCAGGCCTCAAACGGGGTCATAACGGCTGGTAGCGCGGCTTCTCATCTGTGGATCGTAGCCGACCGGCCGTCGCGTGGCCGGAGTGTGCAGGCGCCGGGCCGAGTTCGCCGCTTGCGCCGCGCCGGAGCGAATCAGCCGTAGAAGTCGACTACGACCCGCGAGCTCTTCGATACCCAGATTCCGATACCGACCCGGTGAAAGTATGGATCCATGATGTTGTAGTAGTGCGCGCACCGACACCACGCCTCGTCCTGGAAGTAGATCTCGATCGAGATCATTCCGCTCTGACCCGAGTTGCTGGGCGAGGCGATGTTCTCCCCCCAGGAGGCGCCGGGATAACCTCCGGCGGCCAGCCGCGAGTGGGCCGTCGTGCCGTCGAGATAGTGAGTCAGGACGCCCCGGTCGGCCAGCGCCTTGGCGTACGGCCGAGCCACTTTGTTGGCGATGCCGTCATCGAACACCAGCGCGCTCCTGGCCGGCAGAGTGTGGTGTGTCTGTGTGGAGCAGGCTCCCGCCGACGTCACCCAGCCGCCCGTCCGGGTGCAGTTCATCAGGCCCAGGTAGTAGAGCTCGGACTCATGCCAGGGCGCGCTCGACGAGGCAACGCCGCCGGTCCACGGGATCTTGGTCGTCGTGTACTTGATCGCGGTCGCCCTCGGCTTGGCGATCGAGAACGCGGAGCTGACCGCGGCCGCCATGGTCAGCCCGCCTGCCGAGCGGGCCGAGGCCGCGATCCGGACGGAGATCGCGGCGCCCACGCGGAACGAGTACCGCGGCGTGAAGACCAGGATCGTGTCCCCCGAGGTCCAGGAAGTCGAGCCGGCCACGGTCCGGCCGTTGGCAGTCACCGACAGGGCGGCCGCCGCTGACTTCTCGTCCATTGCGAGCGAGAACTGGACGGAGATCGGCTGGTTCGTGTCGCGGGTGATCGATCCGGCCTGGGGCGTGACCTTCACGACCGAGGGGGTCTGGAGCGTCGTGACTGTCAGGGGCGCGACCGGCTTGAGCGTCGCGCCCGCCGAGTCCGTGCCGCCGTCGGCCATGCCGACGACGTATGTGGTATTCGTCGCGAGCGCCTGCTTCGGCGTCAGCGTGAAGACCTGGGACGCAACGTCGGTTGGATCGTCGCCGACGATCGAGACGTCCGCGTGCGGATTGATGCTCAAGCGCATCAGGACGGTGGAAAGCTTGATCGGTCGGGTGAAGGTGATCTGGAAGGCGGTGCTTGGCGATGCGCGGTCTGCGACCATCCTGGTGGCGGTGATCGTGCCGGCGGTGGGTGCCCCAGATTGGAACGACGAGTGAACCGGGGTCGCCAGGCTCAGCCCCTCCTGATCGGTGGCGGCCGCGGAAATGTCGACCACGTACTGCGTGTATGGCGCCCAGTGAGGTTGCGGGGCCAGGGAGAGGACCTGGCCGGTGGCATCCCAGAGCAACGCGACGTCGACGCTCGGCGTGATCGTCAGCGCCGCCGCGACCATGCTCTCGTTCATCGGCTTGGTGAACTGAACCTGGAACGGCACGTCGAGAGGCAGACTGCTGTCCGCGCGGCCGGCTGTGGCCTGCGGGGCGAGGGGGGGGAGGGGGGCGAAAGTCGACAGGGTCTGGCCGGCGACCGGCTTGGCCGGCAGGCCGACGAGAAGCCCGGCCACCACCAGCGCGACTCCCCCCGAAACCATGGCGACCCGAAACAAGGCGGATCCACGGATCGTGGGCACGGCGTGAGCGAAGCGGGGGGTAAGGCGGGCGAGCGCTTTGGCCAGCGTGTTCCGCAATGTGCCGGTCTCCTGTGCCTGGAGCTCAGTCCCAGAGCGGATAGGCCTGGGCAGAGTAACACCGCCTCGTCAGGACGGGCAAATCGACCGGCGTTGTCGTCTCCGTCTCCGTCGCCGCGAGGCCCTTCGGACGGCCGCCCCGCAGGTCCGGGCCCCGCCGGGCGACCTCTGCGGCATGGAGCTTCGCGCGTTCCGCCCATCTCGCCAGCAGGGGTCGCTGACGGTCGCTGAAGGGGTTTCGGCACACACCCGGGTCGCAGCCGTCGGCGACGCGACCACGCCCATTCCGGAATGGCTATGGGTGTCGGAAGACTCGTCGGAAAACCACCCGAACCTCGAAACGGTCAGGCCAGCGCGTTGGGGCCGCCTGTCCACGTTCGGTCAGCACTTGCAGAGGCGACTAGCCTCCCGGCAAGGATCACAACGACATCCGCCGTTTTCGTAGCCGTATGTCGTGCCACGTCGGGGGTCGCTGGGCTGAAGCAGTTCGCGAACCATAGCGAATAGAGTACGGTGCCCGGGCGGGCTGCGGTGCCTCGAAGTGCGCGTGTTGGGCCGTGCCGAGATCGAGCCTCCTGCGCGGGAGCGCGCCGACGCCGGGACCGTCCCATGACTCTTGTACCGGCGCCGAATGGCCTCGAACTCCCCTAGACTGCCCACTGCCTCCATTTGCCCGAGGGCTGCGTGGCTTGGATCAGACGCTCGTCGCTTACACCCCCATCGCCATAGTGATTGTGAGCGTGGCTGTCATCGCGCTCGCGGCCCGAGCCGTTCGGCTGGACCGGAGCGCGACCGTCACGGCTCCGGCTCCGGCTCCGAGCCCGGGTCGCATGCTCGCGGCCGGTGCGGCGGCTCCCACGGCGGCTGCGTCGGGCGCACTCGCTCCGACCTCTTCGTCCACGCTCCCTGAGGTGGCTGACCTGAACGACCGCGCTCCTTCCGACTCCCGACTTCCCTCCGGGCCACTCCCGCCGCACAACGACCCGAAGGCCGGGTCGATGCTCCACCCGCCGGTCAAGGCTGACGGCACGTCGGATGTGGGACGAGGTGATCCGCCAGGAGGAGCACCGCTTCGCCCGCTACGGCCGCCCGGTGACGCTCCTCGTCGCGGAGCTCGAGGGCCCCGATGCACTCGCCGGAATGCTCGGCGAGGACGAAGCGGAACGGCTCATCCTGACCGTCTCGGAGACGATGCGGCGGAGCGCCCGCGCGGCCGATTTCTTCGCCCGCGCCGGGCGCACGCGCCTCGTCGCGATGCTGCCCGAAACGGACGAAGTGGCCGCGATCAACTACGTCGAACGGGTGCGCTCAGCGTCCGACATGTTGATCGAGGCCAGCGGGGTTGCCGTCCGCTTGGCGATCGGATGGGCGCAGTCGATGGCCGGAGTAGACCTCGCCGACGCCCTGCGCCTCGCCGACGACCGGATGAAGGCCGACTGTCGTCGCCAGCACATCCGCGCCGCACCCACGACGGAGCCGCCCGATCGACGACGAATATCGAGCTGGTTTGTGACGGTGACGAGGGGGGCTCGTGAGGGCCATGGGACCGGTCACCTGTGACAGCTCATGCGGATCGGAGGGCGGCGGCCGGAGGCGATCAACCTCCAAGCCCTCGCTGTCGCGGCTCAACGCGAGCATCGAGCCCGTCAGGTCGCTGAGAGGCTTCGGGTGGGCTCGGCTTGGGATGACGGTGATCTGGTGTTCTGTACCACCATCGAGACCCCACTCGACCCGCGCAACGTACTCATGCGTTCCAGAGCCATCTAGCGGCTGCAGGCATACCGCGTCGCCGGTTCCACGACCTCCGTCACTCGGTCGTGACGCTCGTCATGCTGCAGGGTGTAAGCGCCCGGGTTGTTCAGGAAATGCTCGGCCACTCGTCCGTCACGGTGACGCTGGGGACCTATTCCCACGTTCTCCCCGCCCTCAAGCGTGAGGCCGCCGACCGAATGGACGAAGCCCTAAGAGCTACTTCTTGAGGGGGTTGCTGCAGCCGTTGCTACGGTGGAGACAGATCGATCCCTCCCGGAGGTCGCGACGGAGCCATGTCACGAGGGAAAAGTTGGGGTGGCCTACGGGGGTCGAACCCGTAACCTGCGGATCCACAGTCCGCTGCTCTGCCGGTTGAGCTAAGGCCACCGCCGGGCCCCCTGGCGCGCCGTCTCACCGGGCCGCGCCGGCACACAGGGCGACGGGGAGTATAGCGGCTGCGCGACCGCGGGAGCAGGAGTTCATTGATCGAGGCGCATGAGCCGCGCGGCCGGCCGCAGACCCACGACCACTTCGCTGGCGGGTCGGTCAGGTACAGGGACGTGGTGTGACAGCGCGTCATCTTCGCGTCTGATCGGCTGGCTCGCCATCGGCAGCGCTGGACCACGGCTCCAACAACACGTCCAGGCCATTGTTTGTGCTGGTGATCTGCCTCGAATTCGGTAGGATCGGTTTGCTGGCCATCCAGGTACAGCGACGACGCACGATGGACGACTGATCCGAGTAGCCAGATTCGCCGGAGCGGCCCCCGTGGCCGCTGAGTCGGCGGGCTAAGGGCCCCCTGGGAGGCCTTTGCTCGTTCAGTCGAAGTGCTGGTCTGCCGAGCCGACTTCGCGGCCTGACATCTGACTCCGCGTGAATGGTCGGTTCCCCGCCCCCGCAGGCAGGGTTGCTCGCCGCCGCCGCTTTCCTCCTTTCGCACGGAGGGCTCCCCTGGACGATCGGCGGGGTTGAGTGGTACCAACTGAGGGGCCGGGGAGGACCTGAGGGCGGAGGCCGCGCGGCCGGACGGGTCCTACCGTTTCGGAGTCAGGTCCTCTCTGGATCAGGTCGATGTAGTGCCGGACTTCGTAACGCCCTCCGTTTCCGCCTCAGGCCGTCGACTGCGCAGGCTGCGTCTCGCCTGCGTTTCCCTCGCCCTCGCGGCCGTGGCCGTCGTCGCCACCGCCGGGACGGTCTTCGCGTGGGACGCCTCTGCCTTCAGCCCGGCCGATGAGCAACTCCTCTTCGCTCTAACGAACCAGGACCGCGCCTCGGCCGGCCTCAATGCCCTCGTCAACGACTCCTACCTCCACAAGGAGGCCGAGTGGCGAGCGCATGACATGGGCGTCCGCGACTACTTCTCGCACCAGATCCCGCCGGACAACAAGATGGTCTTCGACTACATGACGGCCGACGGCTACTGCTTCAAGGTTGCCGGCGAGAACATAGCTGTCAGCACGTATGGCGATGACGTCGCGACCGCCAACATCGAAGTCGGCTTCATGGGTTCGCCGACCCACCGTGAGAACATCCTCGGCACCTGGGCCGACATGGGAGTAGGCGCCTACAAGGCCGCCGACGGCAAGAAGTACTACGACGTCTTGTTCTCGATTCCCTGCAGCGTGACCGTGGCGACCCCGACCCCGGCCACCACCAGGGCGCCGACGCCCGCTCCCACTCGTAAGCCCACGCCCAGGCCGACTGCCAGGCCGATCGCGACGGCTGTCGCAACCGAGGCGCCCTCGACGGCCCCGACACCCGGTGCCACACCGTCGGATTCGTCAACTCAGGCGTTCGCGAACCCCACTCCAGGTTCCCGCTCCTCGAGCGCACCGAGTGACCCGTCGAAGACTGCCACTCCACCGCCGGGTGGACTGGTGATGCCCGCGACCCCTGCGTCGGGTGGGCCGACCAGCCTGCGGGTCTACCAGCAGCCAGTTTCTCAGGGCCCCATCGGCTCGCTCTTCCTGTTGCTGTTCGGCGGGCTTTTCGGTTGGTAGCCGGCCCGGCGTGCCGGACGCCAGCCCCGAGCGGTGTGCGTGTAACCTCAGCCCGTCCGACTGGCTAGACTCGATCTGTGCAACCCGAGCAGCCCGACATGCGATGGAACGACGCCGCGCCATTCGGGTCGATAAACCCTCGCGGCAACGCCACGATTCTCGAAGCCCGGGATCTGACCAAGCGCTACCGGCTCGGCAGCGGCGACGTGGATGCTCTGCGCGGCGTATCGCTAAACGTTCGGCGCGGCGAGTTCGTGGCGCTGATGGGGCCGTCAGGCTCGGGCAAGAGCACTCTGCTGCAGCTCCTCGGCGGATTGGACCGGCCGACAAGCGGTGAGGTCGTGCTCGACGGCGAAGTCGTCAGCCAGCTCGGCGATCGCCGCGCAACTCGGCTGCGACGTGAGAAGACCGGTTTCGTCTTCCAGTTCTTTAACCTGATCCCGCTCCTGGACGTCTACGAGAACGTGGCCCTGCCGTTCACCATCGCCGGCATTGATCCGAGGAAGGGCGATACGGCCGTCCGCATCCGCGCCGTCCTCGAACTCCTGGATCTGACCGGCCGCGAGCACAGTCGGCCCGACCAGCTGTCCGGCGGGGAGCAGCAGCGCGTGGCGCTCGCTCGCGCCCTCGTGACCCGGCCGGCGATCCTGCTCGCCGACGAACCTACCGGCAACCTCGACTACGCGACCGGCGGAGAGATCCTCGACGAGCTGTGGCGCTCGTGCGACGAGCTTGGCCAGACGATCGTCCTGGTGACTCACGATGCGCGCGCTGCGGCCCATGCGGATCGTGTCCTGGTTGTCGCCGACGGTCGCATCCGCGACGAGATCGAGCTCGGCCGTCGCACCAACCGCGACGCTGGATTGCTCATCACCCGTCTCGCGCAACTGGGGCTCTAACCCGTGCGACGCCTGTCGTCGCTTGCCTGGCGCAGCCTTGGTGCGCGCAAGCTTCGCAGCATCCTGACCATAGCCGGCATCGCCCTGGGGGTGGCCGTTCTCTTCGCCTCGCTCTCGGCCGGGGCCGCGATGGATGCGGCCGTGAACAGGGCCGCAGCCGATGAGATGGGCCGCGCCGATCTTCGCGTCCAGGCACTCGAAGAGCGCGGCCTGAGCGGGGCTACCGTCGAGGTGATCGCCGGGACGTCGGGCGTGTCGATCGCCGCTCCCGCCCTTGAACGCAAGACGTATCTCGCCGCAGGCCTGAGCCAGACGACGTCGGCCGGCTTGCCGCCGCCGGTCACGGTCCTTGGCATCGACCCTGTGCGGGAGCCGCAGCTCCACGACATGCCCCTGGCCTCGGGCCGGTTGCTGGCCGCGGGCGACATTCAATCCGCCCTGATCACGCAGACCCTGGCCGGCCTGGAGAACCTGCGGGTCGGGGACTCGATCTCCCTCAACGGCTCCGTCGCAGCGGGGCCGCAGGCCTATCGGATCGTCGGCATCGTGGACGGCGACGGACCACTTCCCGAGGCGGATGGCAGGCTCGTGCTGATGCCGCTCGCGTCGGCCGGGGCTCTCTTCGGGACGGCCGGTGTCACCCGGGTCGACCTGGGCGTCGCCCCGGGTGCGTCGGTCGAGGAGGTGATCGGCGAGCTCGAGGCGAGTATCCAGACCGAGCCATATCTGCTCTCGCGTGCCGCGGACCTCGCAGCGTCGCTCAGGGCCGAGACGGTCGACTTCCGGAGCGCCCTCCTGCTCCTGGCGGCGGTGATCCTCTTCGCGGGCGCGTTCCTGATCTTCAACACCCTGTCCATGACGGTGGCGGAGCGGACCCGAGAGGTTGGACTGCTGCGCGCGGCCGGTACGACTCGCTCGCAGGTGATGAGGCTCATCCTGCTCCAGGCTCTTGCCCTGGGGATCGCGGGCTCCGCGGTCGGTGTCGCTGCCGGCGTCGGTCTGGCCGCGCTGACGCTGTCATGGCTGAGCTCTTCCGGCCCCATCGCGCTGACCGCACCCTCGCTTTCGGCCGGCTCGATCGGCATGGCCCTTCTGATCGGTATCGTCGTCACGCTCGCGGCGGCGCTCGAGCCGGCCTGGCGGGCCGGTCGCATTTCGCCGGTGGACGCCCTTCGCCGCGGCCCGACCGGCGCAGTCGCCGGGGCCGCCCGCCTCCGCTGGCTCTTCGTGGTTTTCGCCGTTCTGGCGGTGGCGGCGCTGGCCGTCTGGCCCGTCGGTCAGAGCGGCGGAAACACCGGGCCGGGCGTTCCGGCCGCCGGAGTGGGGTCAGGTACGTTGGGGCCGCTCATCATCTACGTACTGCTGCTCGTCATCGTCCTGCTCCTACCGCTGCTGCTCGGAGCGCTCGTACTGGCGGCCGGGCTCCCGTTTCGGGTCTTCCACAACGAGGAGAGGCTGGCTCGGAGCTCGCTGTCACGCGATCGCAGCCGGACGGCTCTGACCGCCGGCGCGCTCGTCGTCGGGGTGGCGATGGTGGTGGCCCTGGGGACGGCGGCGCAGGACGTGCGCCAGATCGGATCGAGCTGGCTGACCGAGACTATTCCCGGGAGCGAATTGCTGACGTCGATCCGGCCCCTCGCGCAGACGGATCCCATTCGAGGCGAGCTGGCCGCGATGCCGGGTGTCAAGTCCGTTTCGCCGATCGGGATCTTCGGCGTGCCGTACGTCTCCGGGGCGCCCAATGGCAGCGCCACGGGGAGGTCGGTCGTGCTCCAGGAGGCGGCGGCGATCGTCGGCCGCGACTACCTCGCCGATGGGCGCCTGAGCTTTGTTTCCGGCGATCCGAGTTCGGCTCTCGGTGCGCTCGATGCCGGTGGCTCGGTGATCGTCCCATCGTCGCTGGCGAATGCGGCGGGCATCCGCCTCGGCGATTCCCTCGAGTTCGCGACCGGCCCGTCGCCCACGCAACTCCGCGTCGTCGGCATAGTGGCCCATTCGATACCGGCCGGAGCCCAGGAGGCGATTCTCGTGGGCTGGTCCGACGCGGTCGGGGAGTTCGGCGTGGCCGGGGCCGATTTCTACGCGGTTCGATACGTCGCCGGCCAGGAGTCGACGGCGAGAACCGCGCTCGACGCGGCCGCCACCTCGTACGCCCTCGAGCCAAACGAGCTGGACCGCGTCTCCGGCGCCGTGGGCGACGCCCTGGACCGCATCTTCCGACTGCTCGATGCGCTGGCGCTGATCGCGGTCCTGATCGCCGGGCTCGGCGTGGTGAACACGCTGTCGATGAGCGTGCTCGAGCGAGTTCGTGAGATCGGCGTGCTGCGAGCGACCGGCATGACCAGCCGGCAGGTGTGGGGCATGGTGGTCATCGAGGCCGGTGTCCTGGGCGTCGTGGGGTCGATCATCGGCGCCGCAGCGGGACTGGTCGTCGGTGCCCTTCTCGTCGCTTGGTCGAGTGCAGGCTTCGAGTTCGCCTTCGATCCGCCGTGGCTCTCGATCGCCGCTGCCGTCTGCTTCGGCATCCTGACAAGCATCGCCGCGGCGATCTACCCGGCCGGCGTGGCCAGCCGGGTGTCGATTGTCAGTGCCCTCCAGCACGAATAGCGGGCCGGCTGTCGAGTCGAGCTTCTCCTGCTCGCGCCGATTGCCGGGTTTGCTACACTCGGCCCATCCGGAACAGGAGAAGAGTTCCCGGTTGTGCCAGCGCCGCAGCCCGCGCCGCAAAAGGATCGACGACGCATGCTCGCGACCCACCAGCTGAACCGTCTCCCCGCCGCGGAGCGCGGCATCACGATCGCCGATTTCCTGGTCCCAATTCGAATCGGCGAACGGATGAGCGCTCGGCTCCGCCACCTCGCCCTGATGTGTGTCGGCGCGGCCTTCATCGCTCTGACCGCGAGAGTGGCGATCTGGCTTCCCGACAACCCCGTCCCCATAACCGGGCAGACGCTTTCGGTGCTGGTCGTCGGCGGTGCCCTGGGCTTTCGTCGCGGCGCGATGTCGGTAGCCCTGTACTTGATCCTCGGTTTCTTCCTGCCGGTCTACGCCGGTGGGTCTCACGGCCTGAGTACGATCGTGAGCGTCGGATCGAGCGGCGTCGTGCTGGGAGCCCCGGGTGGTTACCTGGTGGGCTTCCTGGTGGCGGCGGCCCTGGTGGGGTGGCTGGCGGAGCTCGGCTGGGATCGGCACATCGGCGGCGCCCTTGGGGCGATGGTCCTGGGCGAGGTCGCGATCTACGCCATCGGCGTGACCTGGCTGGCGATCGCGGCCCACCTCTCGCCCCAGGTCGCGCTCGACAGGGGTTTCCTGCCGTTTCTCATCGGGGACGCGATCAAGCTCGCCATTGCGGCCGGGATCTTCCCCGTCGCGTGGTGGCTGGTCGGCCGAAGAGCGGACGACCGCTAGACGGCGGATCGAGCCTTCCACGGTTCCAGGAAAGAAAGGCCGATGCACGCTAAAGGCGCTCGCTCTGCCGCCCGGATCCGCTTCCGCCCCGGCGCCCACGCCGCCGGACGGCTCGTCAGCAACGTCAGAAAGTAGCCCAGTCGCCGGGTCGGAGTTTGCCGACGCCGAACAGGCCCAGGCAGGGCTCCAGGCCTTCGATCGCGACCGGGCCGAGGCTCGAGCTAGGCCGATTTGCGGCGGCGAACCGGCGAGGCGTCGGCCGTTGGCTCTGCCGAGACGACCCCGGCCGAAGCCGCTGCGGCCCTGCGGCCGGGCCCCGATCTTGCCGCGGCAATGGTTTCCGGCGCGGCGCCCGCGCGGGCGGCCCTGGCCGCGGCGACGCTCGCCTCAAGGGCTGCCAGGAGGTCCCCGACGCCGGCTACCGGGACGGCGGCCGGTTCGGCGATCTCGGCGCCTGCGGCCTTGGTCTCGATGAGGGCCAGGAGCGACTCGCGATACTCGTCGTGGTAGACCGACGGTTCGAACTCCCGCGTCATCGCATCGATGAGCTGCTGCGCCATGGCCAGCTCGGTGGGCTTGATCTCGACCTCTGATTCGGGCAGCGTCAGCTCCCCGAGCGAGCGCACTTCGTCGGGCCAGTAGAGCGTGGACAGGAGCATCGTCGAGGCGAACGGGTCGATGGCGGCCAGCTGCTCGCGGTCCTTCAGCACGATCTTGGCGATGGCCCGCAGGCCGCGCTGGGCCAGAATTCCCTTTAGCAGGTAGAAGGCCTTGCGCGCGATCGGCTCGGGCTCGATGTAGTAGGCGCCCTTGACGAAGCGTGTCGTCTCATGGCCGGAGTCGGCCGGGACGAACTGCTCGATCTCGATGGAGCGAACCGTCTTGAGCGGCACCGACGCGAGATCCTCGTCCGTGACGACCACGTACTGGCCCGGCGCAATCTCGTAGCCTCGAACGGTGTCGCTCCGCTCGATGTACGCGTCGTCGGTGGGGCAGTAGGTCTTCATCTGGATCCGGCCGTGGCAGTCGGCGTGGAGCAGGTTGAAGCTCACGCCCCTGGATTCCGTGGCCAGGTACAGCTTCACCGGGATCGTCACCAGGCCGAACTGGATGGCCCCCTTCCACATCGAACGCGCCATTGGATCGCTCCTTGCCCCGCGTTCCCTTCACGATGGGTCCGCGAGCCGTGAGCATAGCGCGGCATCGGGTGGCGTCCAGACGAGCCGCAGCATGTTCCGCGCGGTCGAACGGTCGGTCCGAAAGCGCCGCTCGTGTCGGCAGAAGCGGGCTCAGCGCGGGCGAAGTTCGGCCTCCGCCTCGGCCAGGCGGGCGAGAATGCCGTCGCGGAGGCGATCCAGACCGGCGTAGACTTCCTTCGCGCTCGTGCCGATGGACGTCAGCGTCATCTTCAGGGCACGAAGCATCTCGAGTTGCTCGCGGACGCCCTTGAGCGCCTCAGCCACCGCTGCGGCATCAACCTCGACGTCGTGGTCGCGCAGCGTCTGCAGCGCCAGCAACCTCGCCAGCCGAACCGCGGCCTCGAGAGTGGCGAGGTCGGGTGTGGCCGGGTCCAGCACGCAGTAGACGTCACCGGCTCGAACGTCGAATGGGGCGATGCCGGCCGGGGCGTGGGCCGGGGTGAAGACGACCAGGGCGACGGCCGCGTCGCGGTTCGTCCTGGCTTCGCGCAGCTCGTCGCGCATCGCCCGGCCGGAGACGTAGCGATCCTTGCACTCGACCACGACCCGCAGCTCGGCCGCGGCAGTGGCCTGGGCGTTGAGCGTCAGCACGAAGTCGCCCTTCTTCGAACTCATGAGCGCGCCCGCCTCGGTGCCGGTTCGCTCGAGGATGTCGCCCGAGCCGCGTGCCAGGTCTCCCAGCAGCCCCTCGACGGTGCCCTCGAAATCCCCGCCTTTCGCGGAGCCCTTCATTCGCTCGGATGCGCGCGCGGTGCCGGCCGCCTCGAGCGCAGAGAGCCGCTCGTTCAGCCTGGCGAAGCCGTCTGCCATCTCGACGCGGAACTGGTGCAGCGGCGAGCCGAGCCGGGTGGGATCGAGCAGCTGGGCGAGCCGCGACGCGTCACCGTCGAAGTACGTGCCCAGCAGAACCTTCATGCGGCCGATGGCGCTGTCGCGTTTCGCCTCGTCGAAGAGGTCGTCAACGAAGCCTCTCAGCTGGCCCTTGTCGCCCAGGAACCGCTCGAGCGTCCGCGGCAGCCGCCCCTCCCCGTCGGCGAAATTCTGCCGCAGGACCGTGTCCAGAGCCGTGGCCGCCTTCTCATTGGCGGCCTCCGTCTGCCGCAGCAGGCCCTGGAACTCGGCCCGGACCGCATCCACGTTCACCGCTACGCCGACGCTCTGGATCGCCGTCAGGCCGACCCGGAGGGCGCGTTCCACCAGTGCGACGTGCTCCTCCCGCGGCCGATCGGCTACGAACGCGGCCAGCGCCGGGTCGTCGAGAACGAGGTGTTCCAGGACGATCCGACCGCCCTCGACCCGGACGCTCGATTGACGGCCGGGTGCCCCGGGGAGCTGTACCAACCTGACTGCATCCACGGCCTGAGCCTGCGGCGGGCCCGTGTCAGCTAGCCTGTCACGCCAGGCCCGAGCCGGGCGCGTTTCTCCCGCGGCGGCTCCGGCAGTGGCGGCAGAAGATGTGAGCGGCCACCGATCGCCATGGCTGCCACAGCGCGGCGATGACTTCCAGCCAGGCGGGGTCGATGGGCCGGCCCGGACGGTTGCAACCCGCACCTTCACGTAAACGGCAATGTTGAGTACAATGCCGATGTGAAGCCGGACGGGGACACTGCAGTTCAGGACGCGCGGTTGCTCCGCATCCACGAGGCCGCCGCCGAAGTCGGGTTGACGCCTCGGTCGGTTCGCTACTACGAGGAGCTGGGACTGCTCACGCCGGCGGCGCGCTCGGGGGGCGACTACCGACTGTACGACGAGACCGACGTCGAGCGGCTCCGCTTCATCAAGGGGCTCCGCGACGATGCGGGCTTCTCGCTGGCCGAGATTGCCCAGCTCCTTGAGGACGAGGCGGCGCGCGAGCACGGCCACGCCGCCTACCACGCGACTGCTGATCCGGCCGAACGCATACAGATTCTGCGCGACAGGCTCGTCCGCTACGACCATCAAATCCAGATGCTTCGAAGCAAGATCGGTCGGCTGGAGGCCATGGTTGGCGAGACCTCGCGCCGCAGATCCCAGACGGCCGAGAAGATCAGCGAGCTCGAGGCGCACCAGCCGTGAGGAACCCCGTCCGCGCGATCGTCAATCCGGCCCGGTCGAGCTATCGGTGGTGGGTCCTGGCCGTGACCAGCGTCGGCGCCCTGATGGCTTCGTTGACCGGGGGCACGCTGATAATCGCGCTGCCCGAAATCCTGCGCGACCTCCACACCGACATCTTCAGCTTGCTCTGGATCGTCGTCGGCTACACGCTCGTAGCGACCGTGCTGGTTCTCAATGCCGGGCGCGTTGCCGATATGGTCGGCCGGGTGCGCTCATACACGCTCGGCTTCGTCATCTTCACGGCTGCCTCGATCCTGTGCGCCCTCGCGCCCGATGCCCCGCAGTTGATCGCCTGGCGTCTCGTCCAGGGCGTCGGCGGCGCGCTGCTGATGGCCAACGCCACCGCCCTGGTCACCGACGCGTTTCCTCGTCGCGAGCTCGGCCGTGCTCTGGGCATCAACGCCATGGTCATCGGTGCGGGTGCGATCATGGGCCCGATCCTGGGCGGCTGGCTGACCGGCTTTGGCTGGCGCACGATCTTCTGGTTCAACGTCCCGATCGGCGTTCTCGGCATCCTCGGCGCGGGCCTGATCCTGGTGGAGGGCATGCCTCATGGTCGACGCGTGGAGATCGACTGGGTCGGCTCGGTGCTCTACTTCGTCGGCCTGATGGGGCTCATGATGGCCCTGGCATTCGGGGGCGTGTACGGCTGGACGACCTGGTGGGTCCTGGGCGGGTTCCTTGCCTTTGTCGTGGCCGCGCCGATCTTCCTCTGGGTCGAGGCCCACCACGACGCCCCGCTGCTCGACCTGTCGCTCTTCCACGACCGGCTGTTCGCCATGGGCAACCTGACCGGCTTCCTCAATGCGATCGCCCGCAACGGAGTGCTGTTCCTGCTGGTGTTCTACCTGCAGGGCGCCAGGGGGGAGGACCCCGTCACGGCCGGGCTCATGCTTGCGCCGCTGGCGATCGGGCTGGTGGTTCTCTCGCCGATAAGCGGCATCCTGGCCGACCGCTATGGCTCGCGCGGGCTTGCCACCGCCGGCATGGTGATCACGGGCCTGGGCCTGGCAGGGCTGATGACGCTCGGCACGACCACCCCTTACTGGCAGCTGGCGTTGTGGCAGCTTGTCGTGGGCGCGGGCTCGGGGATCTTCAACTCGCCGAACACGAGCGCCGTGATGGGCGTCGTGCCGCCGGATAAGAGAGGTGTCGGAGCGGGCACGCGCATGATGCTGATGCAATCCGGGTTCGTCGTCTCGATTGCGCTGGCGATAGGCCTGGTGTCGGCCTCGATGGACCCCAAGGTCCTCGTGGCCGTGTTCTCGGGCACACAGATCGGCAGCGGCGGGATCAGCCTGGCTCCGTTCATGAACGCCCTCCACCTGGCCTTCCTGGCCGGCGTTGTGGCCAGCGCTCTGGGGGCCGTGGCGTCGCTCATGCGCGGCGAGCACCGATCGTACGAGGGAGTCGAGAGCCGACCGACGCTCGACCGCGAGGCGGCCGGGTGATCGTAGGAGGACGGGTCCGCTTCGTTGCCGCCGGCCGAGCCCTGCGCCACCGCAACTTCCGTTTCTTCTTCTTCGGTCAGCTCGTCTCCGTCACCGGCACGTGGATGCAGACCCTTGCCCAGGGCTGGCTCGTGGGAACGCTCGTCGGCTGGAACCAGGCTGTCGTCTACATCGGCCTGCTGGGCGTCGTGCAGTTCTTGCCGGTTCTCGTGCTCGGCCTGTTCGGAGGGATCGTCGCCGACATCTGGCCGAAGCGGATGACCGTGATCGGCACCCAGACGGCGGCCGGCTTGCTGGCCCTGACCCTGGGAGGGCTCGACTACTTCCACCTGGTCGCGGTCTGGCAAGTATTCGTCCTGGCGTTTCTCCTGGGCCTCGTCAACGCCGTCGACATGCCCGCGCGCCAGGCGTTCGTGGTCGAGATGGTCGGCAGTGACGACGTGGCGAATGCCGTTGCCCTGAACTCGGCCGTCTTCAACGGCGCGCGCATCGTCGGACCGGCAATCGGCGGAGTGCTGATCTCCGTCGTCGGAACGGCGCTCTGCTTCATCCTCAATGGACTCAGCTTCGGCGCCGTCGTGATCGGCCTGCTGGCGATGCGCGACAGCGAACTGAAGCCGGCCCCTCGGCTGCCGATGCCAAGAAGCCTGTCGGAGGTTCGAGGGAACCTGGCTGAGGGCCTGCGATACGTGTGGGACACGCCGATGGTGCTTCTGGCCATCGCCGTGATCGCGTTCGTCTCCACCTTCGGCATGAACTTCAACGTCGTGCTGCCGGTCATTGCTGCCAGTGTCCTGAACGTCGGGCCCAATGGATTCGGATACCTGTACGCTTCCATGGGCGCCGGAGCGCTCGTGGCCGCAGTGTCGGCCGCGATGCTGGGGAGGCCGCGCCTTCGGGTTCTGATCGGCGGCGGGATCGTCCTCGGAGCGGCCGAATTCGTGCTGGCCAGCACGACGATGTTCCCGGTCGCCATGGCCGCCGTCTTTTTCTGCGGCGCGGGTGCCATCGCGACGTCGGTCAGCGCCAACTCGTTGATCCAGATCACCGTCCCAGGTCCGCTCCGGGGCCGGGTCATGAGCGTCTACACGACCGTCTTCTCGGGCTCCACCCCGATCGGGAACGGGCTGACCGGCGGCATCGGCGGCCTGTGGGGCACGCCGGCCGCGCTGGTCATGAACGGCGCGATCTCGCTCGGAGCAGAGGCCGTTGCGGCCGTGGCCGTGCTGCGTGGCTTCGTGCCGCGAGTCGGTGGGGGGCGGGGAAACGGATCGAGCGAGCTCATGCGGCCGAAGATGGTCACGAACGCCGGCTCAGCTTCGGTCGACTAGCTGTCGCGATTCCCGCTGCGAACTTCCGCCAGGACGGCAACGGCGTCAGCTGCGCCCCGCATCCTCGGCCGCCGGAATCAGCTCGAACGCGTATGCGATTAGGTCGACGCCCGGCACCGGCGTGAAGTCGCGGTCGGGGCGGCGGTTGAAGCCCATGCCCTCGTAGAGCCGGATGGCAGCCGGCATCCACGAGCCGGTGTGCAGGACGAGGCGCTCTCGCCCGGCCGCGCGACTCCGGTTGAGACAAGCCTGGGTGAGCGCTCGACCAACACCCCGCCGCTGGTGGGTCGGATCCACAGCCAGCATGCGCATCCCGGCCTCGCCTTCACGCAGCTCTTCGGAGTAGGGGTCATCGGGACCCCGCACGTATGTCACGCCGCCGAGCAGCTCGCCATCGGGGCCCGCGGCGACCAGGACGCAAGACACGGTGGCGCGGGTGGCCACGTCGCGAAGCTGGCGGTCGTAGGCCTCCTGCTCGCCGACCATATCGGGTATTCCGTGGTAGGCCGCGACTGTCAGCTCGCCCAGCGCCGCGCACTCATCCGGGCGGACGGGCCGGATCAGGAACGTCGGCTCACTCACGCTCATAGCGGCAGGGTAACTCCGGCCGCGCGACTTCCGTCGAGCTCAAGCGCAACTGCGTCGGCGCAACCGCGGCAACACGCCTGCCGTGGCGCAACGGGGTGCCAGCCGACCGCTTGCCGGCCGACCGCTTGCCGGCCGACCGCGCTCCCGTGCCGCAACGGGTGCCAGCCGAACGCGTGTCGGCCGACCGCTTGCCAGCCGACCGCTTGCCAGCCGACCGCTTGCCAGCCGACCGCTTGCCAGCCGACCGCTTGCCAGCCGACCGCGCTCCCGTGCCGCAACGGGTGCCAGCCGAACGCGTGTCGGCCGACCGCTCCGTTTCTGCAGCCTCGAGCCCGACCGCCAACTGCAGCCTCGAGCCCGACCTGTGACGCGGCCCGAGCCGTGGTGGACTTGCTTATCTTCGCCCTCGGGAATGCAACGCCGTGATTCGACCCTGCCGAAGGTGATCTGTCGCGGATGGTTGCGGGCTCGTGCTTGATGTCGCCTGCGGACTAGCCAACGGCGTATCGGTCGGCACTCGATCGGCACTTACCATCGCCCCGGGCGAAGATGAGCGAGTCGCGGCTCCCTTGGCCGCGATACCATCGCCCCGGGCGAAGATGAGCGAGTCGCGCCCGGTTGCGGCGAGTCGCGCCCGGTTGCGGCGAATCGCGGCCGCGCGCCGGTAGTGGCCGCGCGCCGGTAGCGGCCGCGCGCCGGTAGCGGTCGGTTGCTGCCGGAGGCGGCGGGCCTGGGCTGGAGAGCCGTCCAGCCGTCGGTCCGATGCCCCGAGCAGCGGACTCTGGCGAGGCGTTCTGGCGCTCGCCCGACCCGGGATTCCGACGCGGCCCCACCGGCGACCCGGGATTCCGACGCGGCCCCACCGGCGACCCGGGATTCCGACGCGGCCCCACCGGCGACCCGGGATTCCGACGCGGCCCCACCTGCGACGCGGCGCATCGCTTGCGCGATGATAGGGCCGTGGTGAGTCAGGTTGACCGGCCGCTCCTCGTCTTCGGACCGCGTTCGATCGCCTACGACTTTGGGCGGGGGCATCCGCTGAGCCCCAGGCGTTTCGGGCCGGGGATCGAGCTGTTGCGTGCAGTCGGCGCCGAGCCGGGCCTGGCGCCCGAGCCCGCTTCGGACGGCGAGCTCGAGTGGCTGCACTCGGCGGACTTCATCGCGGCCGTGCGCCGCTTCTCGGCCGATCCCGGCAGGCCACCGGAAGCGGGGATCGGGCCGGGCGACGATCCGGCCTTTGCCGGCATGCACGAGGCCGCGGCGGCGGTTGCCGGCGGGTCGATTCGGGCAATGGAGGCCATCCTGCGCGGCGACACCGACCACGCCTACCACCCCGGAGGCGGGCTCCACCACGCTATGCGGGCGCGGGCGAGCGGCTTCTGCATTTACAACGACGCCGCGCTCGCGATCGCCAGGGCGAGGCGCGACGGGCTCCGGGTCCTGTACGTCGACCTCGACGTCCACCACGGCGATGGCGTCCAGGCCCTCCACTATGACGATCCAGGAGTCATGACGGTCTCCTTCCACGAATCGGGCCGCACGCTCTTCCCGGGCACGGGTTTCGTCGGCGAGCTGGGGGAGGGAATCGCGGCGGGCACCTCCGTCAATGTTCCGCTCGAGCCCCACACCGGACCCGAGCCGTGGCTGGCTGCGGTGCGGGCCCTGGTTCCGCTCCTTGCCGCGGCATTCGGGCCGGACGTGGTCGTGAGCCAGCACGGCGCCGACGGCCACGCCTGGGATCCGCTGGCCCACCTCGACCTGACGACTACGGCGATGGGCGAGGCGGCCCGGCTGGTCGATCGGGTTGCGCATCGATACGCTGGGGGACGGTGGTTCGCGACCGGCGGCGGCGGTTACGCGGTCTACAGCGTCGTGCCGCGAGTCTGGACGATGACCTGGCTGGCGGGAGCGCACCGGGAGGTTCCTCGGATGCTGCCGGAGGCGTGGCGAGCCCGATGGGAAGGAGAGGCCGCCCGGTGGGGAGAAGCCCCGCTGCCCGAAACATTCGAGGATGGGCCGGGCCTGCCGGTCGACGGGCCGGTCGGCCGGGCTGCAGCCGAGAAGGACCGGCGCACGGTTGAGCTTGTTCGCACCGTTGCGGTGCCGGCTCTGCTGAGCGTTGCCGAGGAGCGGGGGTGGTGGCGGTTCGACGAGGCGGGGCCCGCAACGACGACGCGCGCCGGGCCGGCGGCAGAAGCGCCGCCGGCCCGCCGGGAAACGCAAACGCCGCCGGCCTCCGGGCCGGCGTCCGCGCTGATCGCGCCGCTCACTCCGGGCGCACTCGATTCCATGGCCGTGGCTCCGCGGGTGATGATTCCGGCCGACCCGACTCTCGCCGCGGGAATCCTTCGCGCCGCCCTGCGTGACGGCGCGGTGGCCACCGGCGCCGTCAGCGGCGACCGTCTCGTGGGCGTGGCGCTGGCGGCGTCGACTCCGCTCGACGGCGTTGACCGGCTCGTGGCTTTGGGCGTGGCACCCGAGTGGAGGCGCTGCGGCCTGGCCACCGCCATGCTCGGAGCCCTCGTCGAGGAGCAGAGCCGACGTGGTCGCGCTCTGGCCGCGCTTCACACGGTCGCGGAGCGCGACCCGGTGGACCCGCTGCCCCGGGCGGTGCGCCGGGAAGTCGCGGAGAAGCTCCTCGGCCGCGCTTGCCGGATGCGCCCGGTTCCTCGGGACGTGGCCGCGGCCGACCCCTGCGCGCTCCTTGCCGTCCACGTGCCGGCTGGCCTGCCGGGGGACACGGAGGCTGCGGCCGACGGCTGGCTCTCTCGAACTTAGGCGTCGCTCTGCCCCAGATCGGCCGCTTGCAGTCGGCCGATCTGGGGGCCTCATCCTGAGGTCGATCCCGGCCTGACATTCCGGCGGGGTACGGCCTAATGGTAAGCGGCTTCATATACATTCGAGCCGGTCGTGCCGCTGTTTTCCCCAAGCAACGTTAAGCGCCGTGGTAGTAATTGGACCCTCGGCGCCGTTCACTTGCGCCAAACAAACGAATGGTAACTTGGCAGGTGTTCAAAAAGGTCCGTCCGGCCCATGCCAAACGGGACCAACGGCATGGCGGTCGATCAGTAAGTACGTATATGTTTGATCCATCGATTTCAAAGGGGTCTGGCGCCCGGGATGACCTGGGTCGCAGACCAGCAGCGAAAGGTGCAGGGAACAGTGGTGGATAGCAAGGGGCGTGGGATCTTCATCCTTCGGGCAGGGCTCGGACTTGGCTTCCTCTTTGCAGGGCTGGACAAATTCTTCATGTGGGCGAGCGGCACGCCGTTCACCTCGGCGGGCTATCTCGTGCATGCCACTTCCGGTTCCTGGCTCGGCAGCGCCGCGACCGCGGTCGTGAACCCGACTCATGGCTTCTGGGTCTCCCTGGCGGGCAACGCCAGCCTCGTCTCGGTGATCGACACGCTCGTCGTTTTCGGCGAGTGCGCGATCGGGATCGCGCTCGTCCTCGGTCTCGCGACGCGCTTCGCGGCCGTGATGGGCACGCTCCTTATGGCCATGCTCTACATCTCGAACTGGAGCTTCGCCACCGGCCCGTTCAACGAGCAGTTCATGTACGGCTTGATCGCGATCACGATCGCCTACGTCGGTGCTGGCGCATACGCCCTGGACACGGTCGTGGCCAAGCTCGCCATCGCCAACAGGATCCCGGTCGTCAAGTACGCCCTGGGGTAGGTCCAGCGACGAACCAGCAGGCGGGGAGAGTCTCGTCCCAATTCCTCCCTGCACTCGGGACGGCGGGCCGCAAGGCTCGCCGTCTCTTTTCGTCTTTGAGGGTTTCCAGTCAAATGCGTCCGTTCTGCTGACCACGGCTGTGTCTGTCGCGACCCAAGCAGGGTTGGCCACACGCCCGCCGTGCTGACGGCTTAGAACGAATGGTCTAATCCAGGCCGGGCCCCTATACTGGGCGCCTCGTGGCTGCCTCAACCCGACCGCGCTCTCGGCGTGACGACCCGCTTGCCCCCTTTGGGCCGCCCGTGGCGGAGTGGTTTCGGTCTGCCTTCGCGGCCCCCACGCCGGCCCAGGTCGGCGGCTGGGTCAGCATCGCGGCCGGTCGACACACCCTGATCCATGCCCCAACGGGCAGTGGCAAGACACTGGCCGCGTTCCTGTGGACGCTGGACCGGCTGGCTCGCGAGCCGAGGCCGAAGACGCCGACCGTCCGCGTCCTGTACATCTCACCGCTCAAGGCCCTCATCTACGACGTCGAACGGAACCTGCGTACTCCGCTCGCCGGAATCCGGCTCGCAGCCGATCGGCTGGGCGAGTCGATGCTCCCGATCGAAGTCGGCGTCCGAACGGGTGACACCCCGGCCGACGAACGACGCCACCTCGTTCGCAACCCGCCGGACATCCTGATCACGACGCCCGAATCCCTCTACCTGATCCTGACGAGCGGGGCCGCCGAGATCCTGCGGGGCGTGGAGCACGTGATCGTTGACGAGGTCCACGCCCTTGCGGGCACAAAGCGCGGCGCCCACCTGGCCCTGAGCCTGGAGCGGCTGGAGAAGCTGGCCGCGCGGCCGCCGCAGCGGATCGGCCTGTCGGCCACCCAACGCCCGGTCGAGACGATCGCCAGGTTCCTCGGTGGCGTTGGGCCGGGCAGGGCGGGGGAATCGCGGGACGTCCGAATAGTCGACGCCGGTTCGCGCAAGGTCCTCGAGCTGTCGGTACGAGTCCCGGTCGAGGACATGAGCAAGCCCAGCGAGATCCTGTCGCCTGAAGAGCGGGGAATCGGTTCGGCCGATGGCCCGGAGGCGCGCCAGGGTATCTGGCCGTCGATCTACCCGCGAATCCTCGAACTGATCCACGAGCACCACTCCACCATCGTCTTCTGCAACTCTCGCCGCCTGGCCGAACGGCTCGCCAACAAGCTCAACGAGCTGGCCGGTGAAGAGCTGGTTCGAGCCCACCACGGATCGCTCGCCCGCGAGCAGCGGGTCGAGATCGAGGAGGCTCTCAAGGCCGGCCGCCTGCCCGCCATCGTCGCCACCAGCTCGCTCGAGCTCGGCATCGACATGGGCGCGGTCGATCTGGTGATCCAGGTCGAGTCGCCGGCCAGCGTCGCCGGCGGTCTGCAACGCATAGGTCGAGCAGGGCATCACGTCGGCGAACCCAGCCGCGGCGTCTTCTTCCCTAAGTATCGAGGCGACCTCCTCGAGACCGCGGTGGTCACGGCGCGGATGCACGAGGGCGCGATCGAGGAGACGAAGCTGCCGCGCAACCCGCTCGACGTGCTGGCGCAGCAGATCGTCGCCATGACCGTGCGCGAGGCGTGGACTGCGGACGAGCTGTTCGAGACCGTCCGGCGGGCGGCTTCGTACGAGAGCCTGACGCGCGACGCGTTCGAGGCGGTCCTCGGGATGCTGGCCGGTGCGTATCCGTCGGACGAGTTCGCCGAACTGAAGGCGCGGCTGGTGTGGGATCGAGAGACCGGCTGCGTCCAGGGCAGACGGGACGCTCGGACGGTGGCCATCACGAGCGGCGGCACGATTCCCGATCGCGGGCTCTACCCGGTGTTCTTGATCGGCGAGGCCGGGACGTCCGGGCGCCGCGTCGGCGAGCTCGACGAGGAAATGGTCTACGAGAGCCGGGTCGGCGAGGTCATCGCGCTCGGGGCCACGAGCTGGCGGATCGAGGAGATAAGGCCCGACCGCGTGGTGGTATCGCCCGCGCCGGGAGTGCCCGGCAAGATCCCGTTCTGGCACGGCGACGGGCTCGGCCGGCCGATCGAGCTGGGGCGGGCGCTGGGCGCGTTCGTTCGCGAGCTCGAGGGCGACCTCGGTCGCGGCGAGAGCGGGCGTGAACGGGCTCGACGTCGGCTGGTCGAGCACCACGACCTGGATGACCTCGCGGCCGACAACGTTCTCGAGTACCTGACCGAGGAGCGCCGGGTGGCCGGGTCTCTGCCCACCGACCGCCGGATCGTGATCGAGAGGTTCCGCGACGAGCTCGGCGACTGGCGGGTCATCATCCTGACGCCGTTCGGCGGCCGGGTCCACGCCCCATGGGCCATGGCGATCGAGTCGCGTCTGGACGAGCGGCTCGGCGGGAACGCTCAGACGATCTGGTCGGACGACGGCATCGCGATCCGGCTGCCTGAGGGCGAGGTTGCCGGCGGCTGGTTCGGGGGCGACGGCCGCACCCTCGGTGGCGCGGCCGATTTGGGCAGCGGCGGGGCAGGCGGCTTTCGGGATCTGCTCTTTCCATCGGTCGAGGAAGTCGAGGACCTGGTCGTGGGGCGACTGGGCTCCTCGGCCATGTTCGCGGCCAGGTTCCGTGAGAACGCCGCCCGGGCTCTTCTCCTGCCGCGGCGGCGGCCGGGGACGCGAACCCCGCTCTGGCTGCAGCGCCAGCGCTCCGCCGGACTGCTGGCCGTCGCCATCAGGTACGGCTCGTTCCCGATCATCGTCGAAACGTACCGCGAGTGCCTGGCCGACCTGTTCGACCTGCCCGCCCTGCGCGAGGTGCTCGGTGGAGTGGCGCGCCGCGAGATCGAGGTTCGGGACGTGGAGACGGTCGCGGCATCGCCCTTCGCCGGCTCGCTCCTGTTCAACTACCTGGCCGCGTTCATGTACGAAGGGGATGCACCGCTGGCGGAGCGGCGGGCGGGTGCGCTGGCCCTTGACCGCGAGCTGTTGCGCGAGCTGCTCGGCCAGGAGGAGCTGCGCGACCTGATCGATCCGGAAGCCCTGGCGGACCTCGAGTCGGGGCTGCAGGCGCTGGTGCCGGAACGGGCGGCTCGCTCGGCAGACGCACTGCACGACCTGCTGCGCCGGCTCGGCGACCTGACCGCAGAGGAGGCCGCGGCGCGGATCGCCGAGCCCGCAGCGGCCGGCGACTGGCTGGCGACCCTCGAAGGATCGCGACGGGCAATCGCGGTGCGGATCTCGGGCGGCATCCGATGGATCGCGATCGAGGATGCGGGCCGATATCGCGACGCCATGGGTGCAGCGCTGCCCCTCGGAGTCCCGACGGCGTTCCTCGCGCCGGTCGAGGACGCGCTGGGCGGCCTCGTGGCGCGGTGGGCCCGAAGCCACGGTCCATTCCACTCGGGGGAGCCGGCACGGCGTTGGGCTCTGCCGGTGGCTCGGGTCCAGGAGTCGCTGGCCCAGCTGCTTGAGGCGGGCGCGATACTCCGGGGCGAATTCCGGCCGGGCGGCACGGAAAGGGAGTGGTGCGATCCGGAAGTCCTGCGCCAGCTTCGGCGTCGCTCACTGGCCCGGCTGCGGCGCGAGGTGGAGCCGGTCGACCAGGTGGTGCTGGCCCGGTTCCTGCCGGCATGGCAGGGCGTCACTCCGGTCGGGGAGGGGGCAGCGGCCGCCCTGCGCGGTGAGGCCGCGCTCGAGCGGCTGGCGGAGGTAATCGATCAGCTGGCCGGCCTCCCGGTCCCCGCCTCAGTCCTGGAGCGCGACGTGTTGCCGGCCCGAATCGCCAGCTATCAGCCGCGCCTGATCGACGAGCTCGGCGCACTCGGCGAGGTTGGCTGGGCAGGCGCCGGAAGCCTGGGCCGTGACGACGGGCGGATCGTGCTCTTCCGGCCCGGCCGAGGGGCCGGGCGCGATCTGTCCATCGAAGGGGCGGCCGCACCTGTGGACGAGCTGCACGAGCGACTCCGCGAACGGCTGCGGGACCGCGGCGCGTCCTTCTACCGAGACCTGCAGTCCGCCGCCGGCTCGGCCTCCGAGCGTGAGATCCTCGACGCCCTGTGGGACCTTGTGTGGGCCGGCGAGCTGACCAACGACACCTTCGCTCCACTGCGGGCGCTGCGCTGGCGGCGACCCTCTGGGGAGCGACGGCCTCGGCCGGGACGGCTCGGGACGGCTCCGCCGGAGGCAGCCGGTCGGTGGTCTCTCGTTGAGCGAGGTGGAGCGGTGAGCGGGGCGGCTCAGCCCGGATCTGAGGCGGCGAGCTCGACGGCGAGCTCGACCATGACCCAGCGCCTTCACACCCTGGCCGCAGCGCTGCTCGATCGCCACGGAGTCCTGACCCGCGAGGCGGTTTCGGCCGAGGACGTGGCCGGTGGCTTCAGCGCCGTCTATCCGGTGCTTCGGGCAATGGAGGAGTCCGGCAGGATTCGTCGCGGTTACTTCGTCGAAGGGCTCGGGGCCGGACAGTTCGCCCTCCCCGGAGCAGTGGACCGGTTGCGGTCCATGCGGGAGCCGTGGCCGGCAAGCGCGCAGGCCGCCGGGTCCTCGGCCGGCGGCCTGGCGAAGGCCGAGGCGGGCGCCGCGTCGGTTGGCCCGCCCCGACCGACCGTCCACCTCCTCGCCGCCACCGACCCCGCCAACCCGTACGGCGCTGCGCTCGCCTGGCCCCGCCGGGGCGACCTGGACCGGCGCCCGTTACAGCGAGCCGCCGGCGCATACGCGATCCTCGTCGACGGTGCGGCCGTTCTGTACCTGGAGCGAGACGGCCACTCCATTCGAACCCTGCCTGCCTCGGACGATCCCGCTACGGCCGCCGCGGCCTTCACCGCGCTCCGCGCCCTGGTCGACGACGGGCGTCTGCGAGAGCTGGTAATCAGCCGGGTGGACGGCGTCGCCGTCTCAGCCTCGCCGTGGCGGACGATCCTCGAGAAAGCCGGCTTCGTGGCCGGGTACCGGGGCCACGTTCTCCGATCCGCCGGTCGGCGTCGCCTGGCCGACTCGATCGGGACGGCCCACGGCGCGGCGCCGCCCGTCGTGCCTGACCTGTCGGCCTCGCGGTCGGCCGGGCCTCAGGCGCTGGCCAGGATGTTCTTCAGATCTCCGCCGATCGACAAGCCCCGGGCATAGATGCCATCGATGATCAAGGGCAACGCCGCGGTGTCGGTGTCGTCGTCGTGCAGCAGGATGATCGCGCCGTTCCTGAAATGGCCCGTCTCGAAGACGTTGTGCAACACGAACGCGACGGTCGACCCTTGCTCGTAGCCACTTGAGTCGATGCTCCAGCCGGCCACCGCGAGGTCATCCCGCCAGGCCGCGGTCACGAAGGCCGAATCGTCGAAGCCCAGTCCATACGGCGGCCTGACGAACCACTCCCGGTAAGCAGGGTCATTGAGCGCGCTCCGGACGGCCAGCAGCTGAGTATCGAGGTCGCCCTTGATCTGGAGCACGTCCTGGCCAAGGGGCGATTCATGCACATACGTGTGATTGTCGATTTCGTCACTGTATGAGATCGCCTTCTGCAGGGCCGCGGCTGCGGCCTGCCGGTAGGCATCGACGAACCTGCCGGCGGGGAAGAGCGTCACCTGGATTCCCGCTGCGTGTGCCGCCTCGAGGTCCAGGTCGATGTTCTTCCAGTTGCGGCAGTCGTCGATGGTGATGAAGACCTCGGCCTTCGAGAGGTCGCCGTGGAAGAACTCCCGCCCGGGTGCCGGTTTCAGGGCAGCCGGCGACGGGCTGGGCCATGGAGCGGCATCACTCGAGCCGGGAACCAGGGTTGGGAGTTCGGTCGTGGAAGCGGTTGGGCTTGTCTCATCAGGCGGGGAGGAGGCGGGGGTGGCCCGAGTCATCGTCGCGGCGAGCGAGGGGTCGGAAACGCCGGCTGAGGGGTCGGAAACGCCGGCCGAGGGGCCGGAAACGCCGGCCGAGGGGCCGGAAACGCCGGCCGAGGGGCCGGAAACGCCGGCCGAGGGGCCGGAAACGCCGGCCGAGGGGCCGGCCGGCTGCACCCCGCCCTGGCAACTGCCCGCCAGGACCGCGATTCCAATTGACAGCAGGAGCGCAGCCGCCCGCACGTTCAGGTGACGAAGACAGCGGCGACCCGTTGCCGACGAAGGCGCCAACCCTCGATCACACTCCCAGCCCGAAGAACGCGCGGACCCGGGACCTCATTATCCGGCGGAGAACCTCCGCCGTCCGCTCCGGGCTCCGCTGCCAGTGATGGCGCCACAGCCTGGCTGTCGCGGCGCAAGTCTGGGCGGCACCCGGCCAGGTCGACGGGGTCAGCCATCGGAACGCCTCGGGATGACTCCAAGCCCACGGGACGAAGGCCCATACGAAGACCAGGTAGTCGATGCGGAGCGGACGCTGGAACGAGAACAGGACCTGGAGCTGGACGAGCGTCTGGGGCAGCGTCAGGGCAGTGAGGAGGAGAGCGAATACCAGCCAGGCCAGGCCCCACAGCCGTCCTCGTGGCGACAGGATCAGCCAGAAGACGGCCGGCGCCCACTTGAGGGTGGTTGCCACCATCCAGAGCAGCCCGGCCAGCACCGGTCCCGAGAACTGTGCCCCGAAGAGCAGAAGCGCCAAGGGCAGGTTGATGTTGCCCGTGTCCAGGTTCGCGGCCAGCGGGAAGGCCAGCAGGACGAGCAGGATCGCCGTCGTCATCGGCCGGCGCTGATAGGCCCAATGCACGCTCCACAGCAGGCCGATGACCGTCGCGCCGCGCCACACGAACCAGGCCACGTCCCAGGGCAGGATCGACCACGGCACGAACAGCGGCAACATCCAGGGCGCGTAGACGTAGGGCATGAACGGACCCGACGGGTGGTACGGGTCGCCGCCGTTGAGCCATAGCCGACCTGCGGCCCAGTAGGCACGAGTGTCGGCCCCGGCAGCGTCGCCCCGGGCGATCAGCCCGGCCAGCAGGACGCCGCCCACCAGGCCGAGGATGATCATCAGCGTCATCCGCCGCGGGTCGCGGATGCGATTGACCTCGCGGCGCAGGGCCCGGCGGAAAACCCCTGCGCGGCGCCGGGTGGGTTCGTCCACCCGGACCGCGGCCGGGAGATTCGTGAGTCGCTCGGAAATGCGCTCCCTCCGAGAGGTTCCGGGCTCTCCCGGTCGTGGCCCGACGGGGGTCGCCTCTCCGGCTGCGGCCGGGCGGTCGCCGGCGGTCATGGGGCGGCCGGAAGGGCAGGGCGGCTCGACCCCGCCGCCGAACGGCGCAGTGGATCGGCGCGAAGCAGTACGACGAGGCGTACCGGCACGACCGTCTCCTCCTGCAGATGAGCTGGATTGATGATGCGAGCCTGAGCCCGGGGGTGCAAGGAGTCAGTCGACCGGGATCGCATGCCGCGCCGCCCCACCGCGGTCAAACCCGATCGAGCCGAACACGGCTAGCGCAGGTAGGTCTTGCCGCAGGTGTCGCAAAGCGCGTACACGGCATGAGCATTTCGCGCGTAGCCTGCCTCATGGAGCAGGCCGGGGCAGCCTCGGCCGGGGCATTTCCAGACCCATCGACGGTCTTCATCGGGCAGGCCGATCGATTCTGCGTTCACCTTGTCGGCCAGGCCCTCGTGGTCGGCGATGGTTCGCGCGACGGCGAGGGCACGTTCCGAGTCGCTCTCGCTGGAATAGGGGTGGTTCTGGGCGATGTTCGACGACACGGCCGTACTCCGCGCTTTCCCGCTCGAATCGGTCTCCGGACGGCACCGGTGGCGCGGGCGGTGTGAGCGCGGCGGGCCACCGGCGATTCGAGTATAGACCCCGCCCCGGCTGGGTCCGAAAGGATTGGCTGGCGGCGTGAACCCTGGCTTCGACCGGGTGGGTACCGGTCGAAGCGGTGGTAGACGTCAACATGACGCTGTCGGCCGCACGACCGATCGATCGCACCCGCTAGGCTATGGCCCGATGAATCGCTCGATCGTCTCGATGCTGCTGGCCACGTTCGTGCTGCGCGTCAGCACGGCGGTCACGGGCATCATGCTCGTCTTCCTCGTCGATGAGATGACCCGCCACCGCGGAACCGGGCCGGCAGAGATCTCCCTCCTGACCGGCGGTTTCTACACCACCGAGCTGGCCGGGGCGATCGTCTTCGGCGTGCTGGCCGACCGCTACGGTCGCAAGGTGATCATGCTGCTTGGCCCGCTCTTCGGCGGCATCGCCGTGTTCATGACGGGCCTGACCACGCACCTGCCGGTCCTGTTCGTGACGCGCCTGCTCGAGGGCGGTTCCACCGCCGCGTCAATTCCCTCGACCCTCGGCTTCATCGCCGCCGAGACCGCCGACGACGAGGCGCTTCGCGGTCGAGTGGTCTCCCTCTTCGAGTTCGTCTCGCTCGGCGGGATGCTGGCCATCGGCCCGGCCCTGGGCGCCGTCCTGTGGGACGCCCTCGGGCGGGGGGCATTCTTCCTCAACTGCGGCCTCTATGCGGTCGCCCTGTGCCTGTACGCGTACGGCGTCTACGAAGTTCCGCGAGCTCTCCGGGCCCACATCTCAGCGCCGGCTGCTGCGCCCACGCAGGGCGTCGACTGGTCGCGCTTCTGGCGGATCGCGACCAGTCGCAAAGTCCTCCTGTTCGCGCCGACGTGGCTGGCCGTGAACGCCATCCTTGGGCTGTGGGCCCTGCACGCCCCGCTCCTGCTCCGAGGCAACATCCACGATCCGAGCCAGTACCTGATGCAGGGCGTCTCGGCCAAGACCATCGGCTTCGGTGAGGCCGTCCTGGCCGTCGTCTTCGGAGCCGGCCTGCTCTTCTGGGGGACTGTCTACGCCCGGTTCCGGCGGACGACGATGCTGCTCGTGGGTGTTTGTGCCTTTGTCGTGATGGCTTTCGACGTTCTGGCCATCAACCACCTCGGCGGCACGTCCACGGTTCTCCTGTTCGCCCTTGGGGGAGTGGCGGTGATCGCGCTTTTCGTTCTATCGGGCGCCACTCCGGCCGCGCTCGGGCTTCTGGCCGACGTGAGCGAGGGTTTCGAAGAGGATCGCAGCGCGATCATGGGCCTCTATTCGGTCTTCCTCGGCGTGGGCCAGGTCATCGGAGCGGCCATCGGCGGCGTTGCCGCCTCGTGGAAGGGCATAGACGGGTTGCTCGTCGCTACCGGCGGCCTGCTGGCGGTCGGTCTGGCGGCGTTGCTGAACCTTCGGGCGCACGAGGGCGGAATCCTTACCGGGACGGGCCACGGGGGCGCGCCGCCGTCGATTCGTGACTCGATGCGGGTTACTCTTTCGGTGGCCCCGGCCCGGGTGCCGCAGCCAACTCCACGGGCAATCGAGGAGGAGCCGTGACCGTCGCCATCGTCGCCGATTCGGGCTCCGACCTTACACCAGCGCAGCTCCTCGAGACCGGCATCCGGCAGGTTCCCCTGTCGGTATCGTTCGGCCCACGGGCCTACCTCTCCCCGGACGAGCTTGCGCCGGACGTCTTCTGGGAGAAGGTCCGCGCTCCCGGCAGCCCATTCCCTCATACCGCCGCAGCGAGCGTCGGTCAGTACAAGCAGGCGTTCGAGGGAGCCTTCGCCGATGGGCACGATGCGATCGTCTGCGTCTGCCTGTCCGAGGCCCTGTCGGCGACGATCCAGCACGCTCGGATGGCCAGGGAATTGCTCCCGGACCGTCCGATCTTCGTCCTCGATTCCAGGCTGGCCTCGATGGCCCTGGGTGCCATGGCCCTCCGCGGTGCCGCCCTGGCCGCCTCGGGCATGTCGGCCGAGGAGATCTGCCGACGGCTGTCCACGCTGCGTGAGAGCCTCGGTCTGTACGTGGCGCTGGACACGCTCGACTACCTGCGCAAGGGCGGCCGCATCAGCCACGCCAGGGCTGCCATCGGCGGCTTGCTCTCGATCAAGCCGATCATCACCCTGGAGGACGGTTGGGTGGTCGTCGCCGACCGGCCCCGGACGCGCTCGAAGGCCACTGAACGGATCCTCGAACTCATGACGGCCACACCCGTGACGGAGCTCCACCTGCTCTACACGCCGCCCGCGGACATCGATGCGTTCCGCGGGGCCGTGCTGGCCAGGATGCCCGGGCCGGCGCCGAAGGTCGTCACCTCCCAGGTCATGGGGCCGGTCATCGGGTCCCATGTCGGGCCGGGCGCGTACGGCGGCATCCTGGTCCGAGACGTCCGGTCAGCCTGAGGGCGAGTGGTCATCAGGGCTATCGATTCATTTGGCAAATCGATGCTTACGGTGTCGGAACGTTAGGCCATACAGACCGCTCGCCGATGACATCGGGTAGTGCTCGCTCCCTGGCGGGAAGGCTATATACTCGGGATCAAGTCGAACCTGCGGTGCTGCTTTCCGGGCTCAAGCGGAAGGCCACCGCGACGTTGTCGGGAAGTCGAGGCGTGGGCGCCGCCTGCCGGCACAGTCGAGCCGGCAGGGCAATCGACACTCACTCGTCGGTCCCGGCTCTGGAGGGTATCCGGCCGATGGCGACCGAGCAGACGATCGCTCGTGCGATCAACGCATGGGATGTCGCCCAGCAGCAGTTCGATCTGGCTGCCGAGCATCTCAATCTCTCACCGGGACTTCGCAAGATCCTGCGGGAGCCCAGGCGCGAGCTCACCGTCCACTTCCCGGTGAAGATGGACGACGGTTCCGTCCAGGTCTTCACGGGCTATCGAGTCCAACACAACCTCAGCCGCGGCCCGGCCAAGGGTGGCATCCGGTATCACCAGGACGTGACCCTCGACGAGGTCAAGGCCCTGGCGATGTGGATGACCTGGAAGTGCGCGGTCGTCGGCATCCCGTACGGCGGCGGCAAGGGCGGCGTTATCGTCGACCCCAAGAAGCTGAGCCAGCGCGAGATCGAGGGTCTGACCCGGCGCTTCGCGACCGAGATCAGCATCATCATCGGCCCGGAGCGGGACATCCCGGCCCCCGACGTCAACACCAACTCCCAGACCATGGCCTGGATCATGGACACGTACTCGATGCACGTCGGGTACACCGTCCCGGCCGTCGTCACGGGCAAGCCGATCCCGCTCGGCGGTTCCGAGGGTCGCAACGAAGCCACAGCCCAGGGCGCGGTCTACACGCTCGAAGATGCCGCCAAGCATCTCGGCATGCAACTGCCCAGGTGCACCGTCACGGTCCAGGGCTTCGGTAACGCCGGCGCCATTGCCGCCCAGCTGATGTACGCGCAGGGCTCGAAGATCATCGCCGTCAGCGACTCCACCGGCGGCATCTACGGGCCGGATGGCTTCGACCCGAATGCGGTCCTGGCCTGGAAGAAGGAGCACCATTCGGTGCGCGGCTTCCCCGGCACGGCGGACATCAGCAACTTGGAGCTCCTCGAGCTCGATTGCGATGTCCTGATCCCCGCCGCCCTGGAGAACGTGATCACGGCCGAGAATGCCGGCCGGATCAAGGCTCGCCTGATCGGCGAGGCCGCCAACGGCCCGACCACTCCCGAGGCGGACGAGATCCTCTACCGGAACGGCAAGTTCGTGATCCCCGACATTCTCTGCAATGCCGGCGGCGTCACGGTCAGCTACTTCGAGTGGGTCCAGGACCTCGATCGCGACTTCTGGAGCATCGATCAGGTCAACGCGAAGCTGCGGACGATCATGACCAAGGCTTTCGCGAGCACCCTGGAGATGAGCCTCAAGGAGAAGGTCAACATGCGCACGGCGGCCTACATGGTCGCCGTCCAGCGCGTCGCCGATGCGACCTCCGTCCGCGGCTTGTACCCGTAGATCGATCCTCCCGACCCAGCTCATCAACGGCCCCGGCGCACCCCTCGCGTCGGGGCCGGTTCCTCTTCTCGCGGATCGCCCGGCCCCGGCAGCGGACGGCCGCTCCGAGGCGTTCGCCGGTGCTACGATCCCACGGCTGAAGCCTGGCGCCTGCCGACCGAGCCATCAGGCGTCGCGGACCCGAAGCCGTTCGGCATAGGAGCCTCAATGCTCGACCACGAAGAGAAGTTCCTGTTCAAGGAAGAGACGCTCCACCTGGCCAACACCCTCGCCGAGCCGGGCGTGCTGGACAACGTCGAGGACCTGTTGACCGACGTCATCACGAGCCCTCGATTCGACTCCGAGGTGTTCACCCTCGAGCGGTCGCTCCAGGTGATGCTCGGCGCGCGGGCCGGTGCCACCCTGGTGGGACTCCTGACCGTGACGCCGGAAGTCTTCGATGAAACGGCCGAGGTCCGAATACCGCCCGAGGTCCAGGAACGCATGATCGCCTGGCGGGCTCGCTTTGGCCTGGCCATCGACAACGCCCTCAACTACCTGAACAACCCCGATGGCATCCAGGGCCACAACTTCTCGACCCAGGTTTCCCACGCCGATGAGCGCCAGGTCCTGCAGGGCCGGCTGACGCTGGTCCGGTACAACAACGAACCGCAGTTCTTCCTGGCCGATGCCGGGGTCTTCCTCGGGCTCGTCGTCGACATCCTGGAGCGGCTCGGCCCGTACCTGGGCACCGAGACGGTCGATGCGGAAATGCTCGGTCGGTTGCGCGACGCGGTCCAGCTGGTGGAACGCAAGACGGCGACGAGGGACTGACCCGGCGGCGTCGGCGCAGCGGAGCGGTGGGGTTCACCAGGGTGCTCTCGGCGGCGGCTGCCGCTACCGCCGAGATCGTTTCATGCTCCGGCGACCGCATCCCGGCGGCGTGCCCGACGCAGCACGCGGCGGGTCAACCAGAGGATCCCGAACAGGACGAAGGCCCCGAACGCGACCGGCAGGACTACCACGAGGATCCACACCGCGATCGTTGCGAGGCCCTGGCCGATTCGCACCAGCGCCGCACCGGCCTGATCGATCTGGCTGCCGAGCGTCCAGTCCTCGGTTGCCTGGACCGTCACCGTCGTGGTCGGCAGCTGGAACGTGACCGTGAGCGTGCTCATGGCCGCCTGGTCAGTGAGATGGTCACGCTCGGCGGTCAGTTCCTCGATCTGGCCCTGAGTGTCGCTGAGCTGGTTCTCGACCGCGAGCACGTCGGCGATGAGGGTGGCCCGGGCCATGATCGCCTGAAGGGCCGCCTCGGTCGACTTCAGGTTGCTGAGGCGAGCGTTGAGATCGATGACCTGTGAGGTGACGTCGGTGGAGCCGGTCTGCTCCGACAGAACCTTCACGCCGATCTTGCCGACGGCCGCCAGGGCCTGGTCCCACTTGCCCGCCGGCAGCCGATAAGTGACTGACGCCGTCGCGTCGTTGCCGGTGCCGGATCGATTCGACTGGTCGACGTACCCGCCGAGACCTACGATCGCCGATTGCGCCTGGGTGAGGGCGCCGTCGATGTCATTGACCTCGAGGCTGATCTGGCCGGTCTTGACGATCTGAGCGGCGTCGACCGAGGCCAGCAGCTGGCTCTGGCCGCCACCCGCGGCAGGAGCGCTCGAGGCGCTCGGAACGCCCTGGAACGTGCCCGAGCCATTCTCATCGACGCCGAGGGCGGCAGGGCCCGCGGTCGCGGCGGCGAGCTGCTTGCCGGCCAGGGCAGCCCGCGAGTCGGCTTGCGCGCCGGGGGTCGGAGGGCCGCCGGCGACGTAGGCGCCGCCGATGAGTGCCGCGATGGCGGCAAGGGCCAGCAGCCCGGCGATCCGGCCGCGGCCAAGTCGAGACCGGACGGCCCGGCCGAAAGGGCGGTGCTTGCCGGCGGGTGGGTCCGTTGGAGCTCCAGGTCCTGGACCGTTGTCGGTTGCGTAGATGTCGATGTCGGCCACGGTTCCGCCCTCCGGGTGTATGCGTGCGTCGAGAGATCTGCTTCTGGAGCCTCAGACGTCGGGGCGGCAGCGGCGGTTCCTCGGGCCGTACCGCGGTCGTGGCGCCGGTCAGGGCAACGGCCGCGCTCAACCTGCTACGGCAGCGGCTCGTTGTCGATAAGGCGAACGGATCCGAAGCGGACGGCCATCGAGAGCAGCGCCCGGCCGTCGACCCGAGCCAGCTCCCGCAGCGTGGCCGGGTCGGCACAGCTGACGTACTCGGGCGCCGCCAGCGGCTCCGTGGAGAGGACATCGCGCATCGTTGCTCGAAGCGCCTCCCCGGCCATTTCGCCGGCCTCATAGCGGTTTCGGGCGGCCAGCAGGGCGCGTCGCAGGACCGGAGCGGCCAGCCGCTGCTCCGCGGTCAACCGGGCGTTGCGCGAGCTCAGGGCCAGGCCGTCCGGCTCGCGCACGATCGGGCAGGCGACGATCTCGGTGTCGATCCCGAGGTCGAGGGCCATGCGCCGGATCACGAGCAGCTGCTGAGCATCCTTCTGCCCGAAGTAGGCGCGCTCCGCCCCGGCCAGCCCGAGCAGGATCGCGACGACGGTGGTCACGCCTTCGAAGTGGCCCGGCCGCGCCTCACCTTCGAGCGGTTCGGTCAGCTCGCCGACGCGGACGGAGGTCTGAAACCCGGCCGGGTAGATCTCCTCGACCGGCGGCACGAACACCAGGTCAGCGCCGGCAGCACCGCAGGCGGCCAGGTCGGCGGCCTCGTCGCGGGGGTACTTCTCGAAGTCGACGGCCTCGTTGAACTGGCGGGGGTTGACGAAGATGGTGACCAGGACCGTGCGGCTCTCGGCCCGGGCACGCTTGATCAGAGAGACATGGCCCTCATGCAGCGCGCCCATCGTCGGCACGAGGCCGATCGGACGGGCTGAGGCAGCCAGGGCGGCCCTCAGTCCCGCCCGCGTCCGGACGACTCGCAGGAGCGCCGGGTACGCCACTGCCCTAGAGGTCCCGGTCGAGCGGGATCCCCCGGCTGGACTCGACCATCTCCGGTCGGTCGAGCGGGGTCCGGCCCAGGATCTCGTCGAGCACGCCATCGTCCAGTTGTGTGCTTTCGGCCGGCCCGGGGAAGGTACCCGCGGTCACGTCGGCCCGGAAGGACTCGGCGGCGGACCTGATGATCGAATGCAGATCGGCGTAGGGGCGGGCGTGCCTGGGCGTGAAGTCTGCGCTCATGCCGAGCAGGTCCGTGACGACCTGGACCTGGCCCGAGCAGCCGGCCCCGGCGCCGATGCCGATCGTCGGCACGCGCAGCCGCTCGGTGATGGCGGAGGCCAATCCCTCGGGAACGAGCTCGAGGACGATCGCGAAGGCCCCGGCTCCCTGGACGGCCAGGGCGTCGGCGAGGAGCTGGCGTCCGGCCTCGCGCGTCTTCCCCTGGACGCGGTGTCCCCCCAGCTGGTGAATCGACTGCGGCGTCAGGCCGATGTGGCCCATGACCGGAATCCCGGCCCGGACGATCGTTTCGATAGTACGAGCGCTTCGCTCGCCGCCTTCGAGCTTGACGGCCCCGGCGCCGCCCTCGCGCATCAGGACGCCCGCGTTCTCCAGGCTGGCCTCCGGCGTCACGCCGTAGGAGAGGAACGGCATGTCGGCCACGACCAGGGCCCGGCGCGTGCCCCTGACCACGGCCCTGGTGTGATGGAGCATCTCGGTCATCGTCACCCGTACGGTGGTGTCGTAGCCGAGCATGACCTGGCCCAGCGAGTCGCCGACGAGGAGCATGGGAATGCCCGCCTCGTCGAGGATCCGGGCCGTGGGGTAGTCATACGCCGTCAGCATGGCGATTCGCTCGCCTGCAGCATGGAGGCGGGCAATGGAAGCGATCGTCAACCGCGCAGCCTGCCCGGGCGACGGCGACTGACTCACCGGTCGACCTCCCGTGGGGCGGTCGCGCCGGTTGCGTCCACCTCCCGACGGCTCGCCGGGCGACCGCTCGTCGCCGACTCGGTGTCTCCCGGGCCGCCCCGGGCGGCGACCAGGCGAACGAGGACCCGATCGAGGAGAAGCTCGGCGACCTCGCGCTTGGGCAGGAGCGGCAGCTCCTCGGGTGGCGCGTCGACCGAGTAGATCGTGACCCTGTCCGTGTCGGTGCCGAAACCGGAGCCGGGCTCGGTCACGTCGTTGGCCGCCAGCAGGTCCAGGCCTTTTGTGCGGAGCTTCCCGGCGACCCTCTCGAACGAGCCGGTCTCCGCCGCGAAGCCGACGAGGATGGGGTGGCGAGCGCCCGCGGAGCGAGACCCTGCCCTGACTCGTTCGGCCGTTTCGGCCAGCAGATCCGGTGTGGCGTCCATTCGGAGAGTCAGCCCGGTCGACCGGCCGATCTTGGTGGCAGATGGGGAACGCGGCCGGAAATCGGCCACTGCCGCGGCCATGACGAGAACGTCGAAACGCGGCCCCGCGGCCGGCGTGAGGGTCCGCAGGACCGCCTCCATCTCGGCGGCGGTCTCAGCCCGAACCACGCGGGCTCGGGCGGGCGGCTCGACCGAAACGTGGCCCAGGACCAGCGTCACGGCCGCGCCACGATCGAGGGCGTTCTCGGCCACTGCGATCCCCATCTTGCCCGTCGAGCGATTGCCCACGAAGCGGACCGGGTCGATCGGCTCGGCGGTGCCCCCGGCCGTGACGACGACGTGAAGGCCGGCCAGGTCGCTCCGCGAAGGGGTCGGCTCGACCGGAGCCGCGAACTCGGCGGCTGCAGGCGCGCCTCCCACGGCCGCCCGCCCTTCACCGGCGGGGGCCGACGCGGCGCTCAGCGCCTCGACCGTGGCATCGACGATGCGCTCCAGGCCCGCGAGCCGGCCCCGGCCGACCATGCCGGAGGCGAGCACGCCCGATTCCGGTTCGACGATGCGGTAGCCGAATTCGCGGAGACGGGCAACGTTCGCCTGCGTCGCCGGGTGGGCATACATCCCGCCGTCCATGGCCGGAGCGACGACCACCGGCACCGACGCTGCCAGGCAGGCTGCCGTCACGGCGTCGCTTGCCAGGCCGTTGGCCATGGCCCCGAGCCAGTGCGCCGTGGCCGGCGCCACGACGATGGCCTCGACATCGTTGGCGGCGGCTATGTGGCCGATGCGCCCGTCGCCCTGGAGCGCCAGAACGTCGGCATCGACCGGGTGGCCGCTCAGCGTCTCCAGCGTGAGCGGGCCGACGAACTCCACGGCGGAGGGCGTCATGAGCACCCGAACGTCCGCTCCCTCCCTCTGGAGCATGCGCATCAACTCGATCGACTTGTAAGCCGCGATCGAGCCGGTGATGCCCAGCGCGATCCGGCGCTTCTCCAGGCGTTTCGCCGGCTTACTCATCGCCCGCGCTCCGAGATGACGTGGATCGATCCGACAGCGCTTCCGGTCCAGCCCACGGTCGCGTCACCGGGAACTTCCGGCTCGCCGCTGGCCAGGGCCCACAGGAGGGCCAGACCCTTGAGGGTCAGCTCCGGGTCGATCGCGTCGACGCCGGGCAGGTTTCGCGACCAGGGCGCGGTGGAGAGCCCGCCGGTCAGTACGACGTGGATGGTCGCTGGGTCGACCTTCTCGGTTTGGGCAAGCTCAGCCCGGATCCTGTCCAGCAGTCCGAGGGTCAGGGCCCTGTAGCCGATGATCACGCCGGACTGCATTGCCGAGATCGTATCCGTGCCGATGGCTTTCTCGGGCTCCTTCAGCTCGATCAGTGGCAGGCGGGCAGCACGGGAGGCGAGGGCCTCGAGACCCAGTTCGAGGCCGGGCGCAATGGCCCCGCCCAGGTAGGCGCCGTCGCGGGCAACGCAGTCGAGGGTAGTGGCCGTGCCGAAGTCGACGACGATCGCAGGGGTGCCGTAGAGCCGGGCCACTGCCAGGCTGTTGACCAGGCGGTCCGGACCGACCTCGGTTGGGCGCTGGACGCGAATGGGCATCGGGATGTTCCCGGACCCGGCTACCAGGAGCCTCACGCCGCGGCGCTCGGCCATTGCCTCGGTGGCGCCGGTCAGGCTGGGCACGACCGAGGCCACGACGATGCCGGTAACGTCGGCCAGCGACGCACCGTCGAGGCGGAGCAGGCTGTCCACGAGCGCTTCGAGCTCGTCGGGTGTGCTGGCGGCTCGCGTGGCCGCCCTCCGGGCAGCCAGGATCGCCGCTTCGTGGACGAGGCCCATGGTCATGTTGGTGTTGCCGATGTCGAGCGCGAGCAGCATGTCCCGATGATAGCGCCCCGAAACCCACGCTCCAGATTCGAGGCTACAGATCGGGGCCCAGGGGTCGATGTCTACCTTGTTTCCGCCACCGCGGCTGAGGTACGATCCGTTTGTCCGTCACCGGCGCCCCAATCGTCACCCCGTTGCCCCGTGGAGGAGTGGTCTTGTCCGTGCCGCCTGCGAAGTTCTTCGTGAATCGCGGGATCGTCTCCAGCCGGACCGACCTGCTCAACATCCTCCGACCCCTCGAGAAACAGACCGTCGCCTATCGGTATTACCGGGGCCACGAGCTGGTTCAGCATGGGTTGGGCTGGGTGGAGCGGATCGTGGCGAATGAGCCGGAGACGTCGACGTTCTTCACCCCGCTCTCGATCTGCCTGAACGTCGATTCGTTCGAGCACCTCGAGTTCGAGACCCGTCCAGACCAGTTGCTCACGTACCGCCTTGTCCAGGGGGACGAGACGGTCGCTATCGATTTCGCGCCTGGCGGCACGGCAGCGGGCGACCCGTCCGAGCCCCGCCAGCTCGAGTTCGATACCTCCGGCTATGTCCAGATGGAGCTGCTCGGCCCCGACTCCGTCGAGGACTAGTGAGGGAGTCCGATCGGGCGAATCCGTGACCGGCCCGGCGCGGCGGGCATCGACCCGGCGATGGCGTGGTGGGGCCCCGTGGAGATGCGGCCGGGAGGAGGCACCGCCCGGGATCGAGTTCCAAGCCTCGCGTGTGGGTAGCGACGAGGTGAGAGCGCAGGAGGAGAGGACATTGGACGCAGTCATGGGCCCGATAGCCCGCTACTTCAAGTTCGCCGAGCGCGGCACCAACATCGTCACCGAGACCCGGGCTGGCCTGACCACCTTCATGGTCATGGCCTACATCATCTTCCTAAACGGCAGCATCATCGCCAAGCCGCTCGGACTCGATCCTATCGCCGTCGCCGCCGGAACCTGCCTCTGCGCCGGCGTGCTGACGATCGCCATGGGCGTGGTCTCGAACTACCCCTTCGCGCTCGCCGCAGGCCTGGGCATCAACGCTATCGTCGCCTACACTCTCGCGGCACCGAAGGCAAACGGCGGCCTGGGAATGACGGCGGCCGCCGCGATGGGCGTCATCGTGGTCGAAGGCGTGGTCATCACGATCCTCGTCATCCTCGGTCTCCGAGAGGCCATCATGCGGGCGGTTCCGCTCGCCCTGAAGCGGTCGATCGGCGTCGGCATCGGACTCTTCATCCTGTTCATCGGGCTGTCGAACGGCGGCCTCATCGGTGGCTCGAATTCAGCCTACGGCTCCGTGCCCCCGGTAGGCCTTCGACCCATCGTCGAACTCTCGCAGTGGATCTTCCTGGTCGGTCTGCTGATCACTTTCGTCCTCTACGCGCTGCGCATCAAGGCGGCGCTGATCATCAGCATCGTGGTGACCTCCCTCCTTGCCTTCGTGACCGGCGTGACCGCGGCGCCGGCCGAATGGACCGTGACCCCGAGTTGGACGGGCCTCTTCTATGGCGCGTCCGACCTGAATGGGACCTTCACCCAGGTCGCCCTGATCACGGCGATCCTCACGATCTTCGCGATCATGCTGAGCGACTTCTTCGACACCATGGGCACGGTCACCGGTATCGCGGCCGAGGCCGGCCTGGCAGATGCCGATGGCTCTGTTCCGGGGATCGGGCGCGTCCTCCTGGTCGACTCGATCGCGGCGGCGGTCGGTGGATTCGTCGGCGTTAGTTCGAATACCACCTACATCGAGTCGGCGGCGGGCGTCGCGGAAGGCGGCCGCACCGGCTTCACGGCCGTCGTGACCGGCGTCCTGTTCCTGATCGCGATCCTGCTTTCACCGCTGGCCAACCTTGTCGCCGGAGTCGCCACGGCCCCCGCGCTCGTCCTCGTCGGCTACCTGATGTTCACCCTGGTCAAGGACATCAACGTCGCCGACCTGGAGGATGGCCTACCGGCTCTGATGACGATGATCGTCATGCCGCTCACCTACAGCATCACCGACGGCATCGGTGCCGGGTTCATCACCTGGGCGCTGCTCAAGATCGTCAAGGGCAAGTGGCGCGAGATCCACTGGCTGATGGCCGTGGTTACTCTCGCGTTCGTCGTCTACTTTGCTCAGAACTGGATCCTGGAGGTCTGGCACTGATCCGAGGCGATCGCGGCGGCCGGGACCCGAGAGGGTGCCGGCCGCCGCGTTTCTGCGATTGCCCCAACGCCCCGTGTTGGGTGCGGCCACCTTTCCGCTAGCATGCGCTCGATGTACGAACGCACAGCGCTACCGGGCGGGCCGCGCGTCATCACTTCGCGCCTCCCGGGAGCGCGTTCCGTCTCGATCGCCGCCTATGTCCTGGCCGGCTCGCGCCTCGAGTCGGCCGAAGAGGCGGGGGCGGCGCATTTCATGGAGCACGTCACCTTCAAGGGGACGGCCGGGTACCCCACAACTCGCGCAGTCTCGGAGGCGATAGAGGGGATCGGTGGCAGCCTCAACGCCGCCACCGACCGCGAGTCGACGGTCTACTGGGCGCGCGTTCCCCTGCGGGAGTCCGAGCGGGGAATGGACGTCCTCGGAGAGCTCATCGTCCGGCCGCAGCTGCGCGGTCACGAGATCGAGTCGGAGCGAGCCGTCATCGTCGAGGAGATCCGGTCCTACCTCGACGACCCCGGCGAGCATGTCCACGCCCTCTTCGATCTCGCGATGTTCGGCGACACGCCTCTCGGTCGTGAGATCGCCGGCAGTGAGGAGAGCGTCCGTGCGCTCCCGGAGGAGAACCTGCGGGCCTTCTGGGCGTCTGCCTATCGGCCGGGCAACGTCGTCGTCTCGGCGGCCGGCGACATCTCCCATGCCGAGATCGTGACCCTCGTCGAGCGCGCATTCGGCACCGGCGAGGCCAACCGTTCGACCTTCGCGCCGGCTCCGACCCTCCCGGCGGGCGAACGGGTGATGATCGCTCGACGCGACACGACGCAGGCTCAGATCTGCCTGGGGGTCCCAGGCCTGAGGCGAGATGACCCGCAGGCCTGGACGCTCGAGGTCCTGAACGCCATCCTCGGCGACGGCATGAGCAGCCGTCTCTTCCAGTCCGTCCGCGAGGAGAAGGGCCTCGCCTACGATGTCAGCTCGTACGTGGTCGACTACGCCGATGCCGGCGCGTTCGTTGTCTCAGCCGGCGTCGATCCAGACAGGATCGCTCCCGCGGTGGCGGCAATCCTGGACGAGATGGCTCGTCTTCGCGATGAGGTCGTGCCCCCCGACGAACTGGAACTCTCGAAGCGCTATCTGGCCGGCCGGCTCGAGCTGCGAATGGAGGAGACGCGTCACGTGGCCTCGTGGATGGGCGGACAGGAAGCCCTGCACGAGCGCGTCCTGACCCCGGAAGCCGCACTGTCCGAGCTGAACGCCGTGACGAGTGAAGCGATCCACTCACTCGCCCGCCGGCTGATTCGCGACGATGGCCTGCGGCTCTCCGTCGTGGCGCCACCGCGGCGGGGTCGCCGTCTCGATTCGCTTCTGCGACTGCCGGGGGGCGGGGCGTGAGGTTCGGGCCGAGGCCGCGCCGGCGCCACGCGGCCAAGCCCATCGAGGCTCCAGCGATCGGGATCGACGCCCGGCCCGGAGACCGGACCAGCGTGACGCATCCGACCGTCGACGCGCCCGGCGGGCAGATCTCGCTCGAGGCTTCGGACGTGGACGCCCCCGTCCTGGTCCGTGTCTCGCCGGAGGCGCTCGACGTGGAGGCAGACCTGAGTGGCGAGGATCCTGGCGTGGCGCTGGACGTGCCAGGCGATCAGGTGGCCCAGGGGTCGACGGCTTTCGCCGGCGGCGACCCGGGCCGGGCGGGGGCCGATGCGCCATCCGTCGACCTTCAGGCGGAGCCCGAGGTTGATCGGCCGGTCGAGGCCCTTCCCGCCGAGGAGCCGTCGCTCGAGATCAGACTGGCCCGCATCCACCTGAGGACGGGATCGCTGGCGATGGCACGGTTCAAGCTCGAGACCCTCGCGGGCCGCGAAGGCCTGGACATGGCCGCTCTCCTCGATCTGGCGGAGGCGCGATGGCGAACGGGCGACCTCGACGGCGCCGGCGACGCTGCGACCGCGTACCTCGCCGACGGTGGCACCGACCCCCTCGGCGCTGCGATCGCGGCCGAGGCGGCCGCCCGGACCACCCGGCACGCCGACCCCGGGCGCCATGACCCCGGCGCGACCGGGGCGATTTCCGTCGTCGAACCCGGCGCCGGGATCGGGCCAGAGAGCGCGAGATCCCAGGACGCCCCGGTCGCGCCGAAGGCCGTTGAGAAAGCCACCGCGGCGGAAGTGCCCCTGACCGGGCCGACCGCGGCCTGGCGGACCCGGGAAGCCGTCGAGGCGGGCTGCGAGGTGGCGGCCGGTAGGTCCTGCCTGGAAGCCGACGATTCGCTGCTCGCCGCCGCCCATCTCGGTGTGGCCATCCGGCTCGCGCCGGAGCTCGCCGGCGTCGTCCTGGAAGCCATCGGGGAACGGTCGGACCTGCCGCTCCGGCTCGTTCGGGGCGATGCCCTGCGGCTGCTCGGCCTCGAGGATGACGCCCGAGAGGCGTATCTGTCCGTGGTCGGGGCGCTGAACGCCAGGGGATCGACTCCGGAGGCGGCGCAGGCCGTAACGACCCTGACGGCGAGTGCAGGCCTGGCGGCGCCCGCCGTATCGCCCGCCGAGCGGCCGGTCGAACCGGCCGCCCTCCACGTCGGCCGCACCAGAGCCGTCACCGCAGGCCGCCATCGAGGGTCCCCTCCGCCAGGCAGGGACTAGCGAGCCAGGTGCGGATGGGGCGCTAAACTCGCCATCGAATCACCAATCACCAGGGGAACCCGTGCAGTGATCGAGCGCACCCTCGTTCTCGTCAAGCCCGACGGCGTCCAGCGTCTGCTGATCGGCCGGATCATCGCCCGCTACGAAGAGCGCGGCCTCAAGATCGTCGGACTCAAGCTGGTCCAAGTCGATCGCGCCCTGGCCGAGCGCCACTACGCGGTCCACAGGGGCAAGCCGTTCTTCGAGAGTCTCGTCGCCTTCATCACGTCGGGGCCGCTTGTCGCGCTGGCGATCGAGGGGCCCGACTCGATCGCATACGTTCGGACGATGAACGGTGCCACACGGCCGAGTGAGGCTGCCCCGGGGACGATCCGGGGCGACCTCGCGGTGGAGCTGGGGCAGAACCTGGTCCACGCGTCGGACGGTGCCGAGAGCGCCGCCACCGAGCTCGCGATCTGGTTCCGCCCGGACGAGCTGCTGTCCTACGAGCGCGAGATCGACCGTTGGGTCGCGGGGCCGGGAGCCTCCTGATAGCCTGAGCTACGCGGGCGCCCCAGGCTGGCGCCGATGGGGCACGCGGGCGCCCCAGTCGCGCGCCGATGGGGCACGCGGCGCCTTGGTGGTCGCTGGCCGATGATGCCGGCGGGGGCCGGAGTCCTCCGTCATGGGCTGACCGACGGTGCGACCGACCCGCCAGGGCTCCCGGAGCTCGAGGGCAGGGCGGTAGCGGGAGGCGCCCGGGTGGGCAATGGCGTGGCGGTGTAAGCGGGGGTCGGGGGCGGAATCGGCGTCGGGGTCGCGTGGGCGGCCGTGTCCAGCGGAATGCCGAACTGAGAGGCGTCGGCCGCGCCGAGCCGGCCCAACGCCAGGGCGACCGCGATGCCGGCCGCAAGGGCCATGACCAGGCTTACCTCCAGAGTTCGGTTCAAGCGCCAGGTAAGTGCGAGCTCGTGTCGGAGACGAAGCCTGCCTGGGGCTGCCCCGGCGGACACGGGAACGAGGGCTGAGCCGGACGGTTCGGTCGGACCGGGGGTGCCGGCGGCCTCGTCGGTGCCCCCGACCGCGGCCGTGATCGCCGGCGTCGGCAGCGCCAGCACGGCCGCTCGAGACCGCCGCCGCTTCGCGGGGGGCACGGCCGCGATCCCGGCCGGGCCCGCTCCCGTTGGAGACGCGTTGGCCGGCGCCCCGGCCTCGCCGGCGCCCCGGAGCCCGCCGGCCCCGGAGTCCGCTTCCAGCGTGCCCGCGATGGTTCTCGCCGGACGGGACGGCCCAGTGGCCCAGCGCGGCCGTTCGCTCCGGGCCGCGCCGACGGCCTCGGTCGGTGAAACCAGGCCAATCCCCAGCAGGCGGACGTAGCACGCGACCGAAAGGACGAACGCGACCGCGAAGATGAACTGCAGCTGGCCTGGAAGGGCCAGCCGAATCAGAGCCGATCGCGCTTCGTAGACGGCGCTACCGGGCCAGCCCAGAGTGGCGACCGCGATTCCCACCAGCGCCAGCCCCAGCAACGGAGTCCTGCGGAGCCAGCCGCGCAGCCGGCCCAGGTTCGAGGTGCCGAACGCTCGCGAGGTAGCGGCTGCCCAGGCCACCAGGCTCGTCTTGGCGGCGACAAAGACGAGAAGCCACTGCCGAGCCGGCTCGGCCGACGCGTCACTGCGCGCGGCCATGGCAAGCAGGACGAAGCCGGCGTCGGCGACGATCGAATAGGCCACGACCTCCTCCAGCTCGTCGTGCACGAGGACCGCGAGCGCGCCAAGCACGAGAGTGGCTACCGCGACCGCTTGCACGACCGCGACCGCCCCATTCAGCCAGTCGCTCCGGACCCCGAAGGTGGTCGCGCTCCAGCTGATCGCCAGAAGACCCACGCCGGCGGGTATCCAGACCAGCACCAGTGCAGGCGCGAGTGGCGCAGAGATGCTGCTCAAACGGGCGGCGGGCACGTGGAACGGCACGGCGCCGCTCCGGACCGCCAGGGCGATCCCGAGGCAGAAGAAGGTCACCACGATCGCCGGGCTGTCGCCCCCGGCGTTCCAGGCCGGACGGAGGACCACCAGGGCGGCGAGCAGCAGGGCCGCCGCCACGATTGCTATGGTTCGGATCTCGGCCAGCCGCCCCTCCAGGTGCTGCCCCCGAGGAGTCGAGCGCACGATGACGATCGCTCCGGCCGTTGCAGATACCGCGCCGGCTGCCAGAGCGACGGCCGGGTCCGTGGCCGTGGTGGCGACGGCCAGCCCGGCGCACCAGATCAGGGCTGCCGGCGCGAGCTCGTCGGGCCAGCCGGACGCCATTGCCACCATGCACGCCAGAAGGGCAGAGCCGGCCGCGCAGGCGAGGAACCGGCCCGAGTACTCGCTGCCGGCGAGGTTGACGTCGCCGATCGCGACGCGGGTCGTCGAGCCGATGAAGAGCGCCGCCGCCAGGGCGGCCACCAGGCTCGTCGGGCCGGCCCATCGGCCGATTCGGCCGGACTGTCGATCCGCAAGGCCGAGTACAGCCCCGGCCCCGCAGACGACCAGGAAGACGAGCAGGCTCATCGTCGCGGCTCGCGCGGGTGCAACCATCGCGCCCGGGTCGATGCCGGGGTCGCCGCCACAGTGGGCTTCGGCCGAGCCGGGGCCGGCTCCTCGAGCGGAGCGGCCTGATCGGGCGGCCAGGACGGAGCTGCGCCGCGGGATGCCCGGCGCGATCTTGAAGCCGGCGCCTGCGCATTCGGCACGCGCACAGCCCCCGCTCCGGTGACCGCCGCCGCGTCGTCCGGTCTCGACCCGGCGACCTCCGCGGCGAGCTCTTCGGACGCCTCAAGCAAGCTGGCCTCGCCCGAGACCCCGGCCGCCGATCGGCGTCTCGTGGCGGGTGAGGGGCTGGGCGAGATGAGCAGGCTGGTCGCCCCGACGATGCCCACCAGGAGAGCCGTCAGCACTATCTGCTGGAGCGCGGACGCAGGCCCGACCCAGGCCTCGAACAGCATTGATATCCCGAGCGCCAGAATGGCGGCCCCTGCGCCGGCTCGGAGAACGTCTCGCCCGAAGAGCGGCGCAACTGCCAGCCCCGCGAGCGAGACCCCGGCAGCCTGAGCCGCGACCGGGCCTGCCAGCGGCTGCACCGGGACGACGAACCAGCCAACGCAGAAGGCCGCGGCGGCCGTCGCGAGCTCGGCTGTTGCGCCGATCCCGGAACCATCGCCGAGGATCGATTGAGCCCGGGCCGAGGCTACGAGCAGGTACGCCGCCAGCAATGCCCCGACGACCCGGAAAGCGATGGCAAGCGCGGTCGGTTCGGGCGACGACGCCAGGGGGGCTGCCACCATCGCGATGCCGAGCCCCAGGGCGACGAAGCGGCTGTCACGGGCACCGACGGCTATTGCTCCGCCGATCACCGCTGCCAGGGCTGCGACCAGCGCCGGTTGAATCATGCGGCACGATGTGCGGCGACCCGAAGGTCGCGCAACCCGATCATGGGGCGTTCGATGACGCCGGAGATCCGGTCGATGCGGGTGACTCGTTGTCCTGCGGTACCAGTCCCAGCTGGCCGAGCGGCCAGAACCGAAGCCACGCTCGACCGATCACCGACGACACCTCGATTGGGCCGAAGGCGCGCGAGTCCTCCGAGATCAGGCGATGATCGCCCAGGACGAAGAGCTGGCCCGGCCCGATTCGCCAGACCTTGCCTCCGTTGTCCGGCATGTCGGTCGGCTGACCCTCGTACACGTACGGCTCGCTCAGCTGGTAGCCGTTGACGTAGACGCGACCGCCGTGGATGTCGACCGTGTCGCCGCCGACGGCGATGACGCGTTTGATGTACGGCCCGCCGGAAATATCCAGCCCCGGGCCGGACGGCGGGTTGAAGACGATGACGTCGCCGCGGTGGTAGTCGCTGAAGTGGGGCGTCAGCTTGTCCACGAGAACGTACTGATCCGGCATCAGCGTGTCCTCCATGGAGGTCTGCTGAACCTGATACGGCTGGGCGACGAAGAACTGGACGACCAGGAAGACCACGAGCGCCAGCAGGAACGTCTCGAGCAGCTCGAACAGGAACCTGAGCGTTCGGCGGTTCACAAGTCCGCGAGTATAGGGGCTGTGCTATCGTCCTGCCCCGTGGACCTCCCCAAGCGACTCGGCTGGATCAAGAGCGGTCGCTTCATCAGGCTGCTGTCCGCGTCGATTGCCCTCGTCGTCCTGGCCGCCTTGCTCTACAACGCCGCATTCGTGGACCGGCTCCCGCCGACCTACACGATCCGGGTCAGCACGACGGCCGGCGGTGGCCTGGCCATGACCCTCACGTCGATCGACGTCTCCTTCAGCGAGGAGGTGAAGCAGGAAACCGCCGAGGATGCCTTCTCAATAGACCCGAAGGTCAGCGGAACCTTCCACTGGCAGGGCCTCAAGATGATCTTCACGCCGTCGGCCAAGCTGCCGCTCTCGACGACATTTCACGTTCACATGGCGGCCGGCGTTCAGGACCTCGACGGCAACTCCCAAGGCGGCACCGGCGACATCGATTTCACCACGGTGGGCGCGCCGACAGTCGTCTCGGTTTCGCCTGCCCCCGGCGCCGAATCCGTCGGCGTCGGGTCGTCGATCCAGGTCACCTTTGATCGGCTGATGGACACGCAGAAGGTTCTTGCAGGGCTGTCACTGAAGCCCGACACGACCTATCAGGCGTCCTGGAACGGCGATGTCCTGACTCTCAGCCCGACGAAGCCGTTGCAGTACGGGACCACATACACCGTGTCGATCGGCGACCCTGCCGTCGACACGGATGGTACGAAGCTCCCGCCATATGCTGCGAGCTTCAGGACGGTGGACGTCGGACTGAAGGTCACCTCACTTGTTCCCGCCCCGAACGTGGCCGGGGTGAGCATCTATAGCCAGATAGCCGTCACCTTCGACGCACCCATAGATCCGAGCTCGATCGCCGGTGCCTTCACCATCACACCGCCAGTCGCCGGCTCGACGAGCTCGGTCTCGCTCCCCGACGACAGCAGCCCGTCCGTGAGTCCGTCGGCCTCGCCAGCCAGTCCGGGGGCGAATGTGCTCGTCTTCACGCCGGACAACCCCCTGGCGGCACACACGACCTACTCGGTCACGATGAGCTCGGCGGTCACGAGGACCGACGGTCAGGTCGCCTCCGCTCAGACCTGGTCCTTCACGACGGGCGAACCCCAGGCGAGTGCCCTCAACCAGATCGCGTTCATCTCGGACCGAAGCGGCGTCGACAATGTCTGGCTGATGAACCCTGACGGCTCCAACCAGCGCGAGGTCACGTGCGAGCTCGTGCCGGTCAGCGGCTATGACATCAGCGGCGATGGCGCGACGATCGCCTACGCGGCCGGCGGCGTCGTCAAGAAGATGTCGCTCAACGGCAACGACCTCACGACGCTCACCTCGGGAGGCAACTTCGAGTATGCGCCCACCATCACGCCGGACGGCACGGGCCTGGTCGTTGCCCGGCGGGACAGCAGCGGGACCGATCTGGGCTACTGGCTGTATCCGCTCGTGAGCGGGGCAGGCTCCGGCCAGCTGGCCCCCGACGGCGCCCCGGGGCCTGGCAGCGCAACGCTCGCCAGCGATGACCTGACCGGCGGACCGGGCATGCCGGCCTGGGCACCGCGCGCCGCTTTCACCTCCGACGGCAAGACGATGCTGATTGTCCGGGGCGCGGACAACTACGTGGAACTTGTCGATATGACCGGGGCGAACAAACCCCAAACCCTCAGTCTGCAGGGGAACTCCCGCCCCGTGTGGGTCGCGTCCGACGGCGCCTTCTATCTGGCCGCCTCCAACGACGACGGCCTTACCTGGGCGTGCTGGCGAGTCACGCCGGCCGGCGCGGCGACCCAGGTCGGACCGGCCAGCAGCGACATCGCCTCAAACGGCAGCGGTCTGGTGGCGGTCGTCGGGGCCGGGGGCGGCGCCTACCATCTGACCTATTGGGCCCTCGGAAGCTCGTCCGGAGCGGCGATCACGCACGACCCGAGCTTCAGCGAAATGGCGCCGTCCTTCTCCCCCGATGGATCGGTCGTGGTGTTCGGCCGGGTCCAGGCGCAGCGGCCCACCGCTTCGGCCGGCATCTGGGTCGTGAACATAGACGGGACGGGCCTGACGAATCTCTCGACAGACGGTGCCTACGCGCGCTGGGTGCCGTAGGCCGCGTCGCACCGGGCAACCGCCGGCCCTGCAGAGGAACGATGTCGCGAGCCGTCGGCGGCTGTCGCCGCGACAGGTCGGCCGCGAGAATCGAAGGCGCCGCGCGCGACCCCGGGGGCTGTCCGCAACGCTCGGCCAAACGTCACGGGCCCGCAGGGCCGTCCGCCCCGCCCACCCGGTCCTCACTGCATATCCGGCGGTCTTTCCGGCGTTTGACCCTTCCTTCGGGCCGTTGATACACTCCGCCCGGCCCGAGTATTCATCTCATCACCGGGACCGGGCCTGATCCCCGGAAGCGCGCCGTCCCGCAGCGCTCATCGTGCCCGCAAGAGAAGGAGCCGCTCGCCCCCATGGACCCAAGTCTGCTCCAATGGTTCATCCCGATCGCGGGCCTGCTCGCGGTGGGATTCGCAATCTTTCTCGCCCGCGACGTCCTGTCCCATGACACCGGGACGAAGGAGATGATGGACGTCTGCGTGACGATCAACGAGGGCGCGGTGGCGTTCATCAAGCGCCAGTACTCGACGATCGCCGGGCTCGCGGTGGTCGGCTCGATCGTCATCTTCGCCATCATCTCGCTCGTCGAGACCGCCAACGTCGCCGACACGAGCACGTACGGCGTCGCGTTGGGCCTTCGGACGGGCGGCGCGTTCCTGGTGGGCGCGGCCTGTTCGATGGCCTGCGGCATCATCGGCATGCTCGTCAGCGTCAGGGCAAACGTTCGCGTCGCCTCTGCCGCTCGCCGCAGCCTGGTCGAGGCCGTCCAGGTGGCGATGCGCGGCGGCGCCGTCTCCGGCTTCCTCGTAGTCGCGCTCTCGCTGCTCGGCGTCTGGAGCATCTTCGCCGTCAACGGCGGCCTGGCCGGCGGCCAGAGCACGCACGACGCACCGTTCCTGATCGTCGGCTACGGCTTCGGCGCCAGCTTCGTGGCCCTCTTCGCCCAGCTGGGCGGTGGTATATACACCAAGGCCGCCGACGTGGGCTCGGACCTCGTCGGCAAGGTCGAGGTGGGCATTCCCGAGGACGACCCGCGCAACGCGGCCGTCATCGCCGACCTCGTGGGCGACAACGTCGGCGACTGCGCCGGCCGTGGCGCCGATCTCTTCGAGTCCACCGCTGCCGAGAATATCGGCGCCATGATCCTCGGCGTCGGGGTCTACGCCCTGGCCGTTGCCAACAACTGGCCCAACCCGACCGCCTGGATCTTCTTCCCGCTCGTCGTCCGAGCTTTCGGTCTCGTTTCCACGATCGTCGCGATGTTCTTCATCCGCGGCAAGGAGACCGAGAACCCGATGAACATCCTCAACCGCGGCTACTGGGTAACCACACTCCTGAGCGCCGCATCGCTCGCCCTCGTCACCAACGTGATGATGAACACGAGCGGCGCGACCGGGGACAACGGCATCCCGACCTGGATCTACTTCTTCGGCTGCGGCGTGGTCGGGCTGGCCACCAGTGTCGCCTTCGTGTACATCACGCAGTACTACACGGCCGGCGGCTACCGGCCCGTTCGCGAGATCGCCGAGGCGTCCAAGACCGGCCCGGCGACCAACATCATCTCGGGCATCGCAGTCGGCTTCGAGACGACGGCCGTGACCGCGATCACGATCGGCATCGCCCTGCTCGCCAGCAACTGGCTCGGCGCGCATTCGGGGCTCGGCAGCGTCGGTGGCGTCTTCGGCACGGCAGTCGCGACCATGGGCATGCTCATGACCTGCGCCTACGTGCTGGCCATGGACACCTTCGGCCCGATCACCGACAACGCCGGTGGCATCGCCGAGTTCAGCCGCGCCGAGGCGGGCGCGCGCGAGATCACGGACCGCCTGGATGCGGTCGGCAACACCACCAAGGCGCTGACCAAGGGCTACGCCATCGCGTCGGCCTCCCTGGCCGCCTTCCTGCTGTTCAGCGCTTACATCGACAAGATCAACCTGATCCTCCAGCGCCAGATCGACGCCGGCACCCGAACCGTTCAGCAGGGCCTCATGACGTCGGTCAACCTGGAAAACGTCGACGTCTTCGTGGCCGCGTTGATCGCCGCGATGCTCGTGTACTTCTTCAGTTCTCTGGCGATCCGGGCAGTCGGCACGACCGCCCAGGCGATCATCGTCGAGGTCCGTCGCCAGTTCCGCGAGATCCCCGGGATCATGGACTACACCGGCCGGCCGGACTACGCCCGAGTCGTGGACATCACGACCCGCGCCGCCCTCCGCGAGATGATGCTGCCCGGCATCGTCGCCGTCGCCACTCCGATCATCGTCGGCGTCCTGCTCGGATACGAAGCCGTAGCCGGTCTCCTGATGGTCGGCACGATCGCCGGCGTGCTGCTCGCCACCGTCCTCAACAACGGCGGCGGCGCCTGGGACAATGCCAAGAAGTACATCGAGTCGGGTCACCTGCTCGACGCCGACGGCAACGTGATCGGTAAGAAGACCCCGGCTCATGCGGCTGCGGTCGTCGGCGACACCGTCGGCGATCCGTTCAAGGACACGGCCGGTCCCTCGCTCCACGTCCTGGTCAAGCTTCTGGCTACCATCACCCTCGTGATGGCCCCCCTCTTCATCCGCTGAAGGGGGCTCCGCCAGGTGGGCCGGCCGTCTCCCGATTGCCGGTCCACCAACCCGCGGAGGCCCGCCACGTTCCCCCAGCAGGCGGTTCACGCGAGCATTCGATATCGAGGCTGCGCCCATGGATCTCACCATGCAGGCCCTGGTCATGGGCCTCACGCAGGGCCTGACCGAGTTCCTGCCGATCTCGAGCTCCGGTCACCTGATCCTCGTGCCGTGGCTCTTCGGATGGACGGACCCCTTCATCAATTCCCTGGCCTTCACGGTCATGCTCCACATGGGCACGCTGCTGGCGCTGCTCGTCTACTTCCGGCGTGACTGGCTGAAGCTGATACCGGCCGGGCTGGCGACCATCCGCGACCGCTCCTTCGCCGGGAACGCCGACCGCAAGATGGCCTGGCTGATCGTCACGGCCACGATCCCGGCTGTCATCGTCGGTCCGCTGCTCACCGACACCATCGAGTCGTGGGTCCGCGAGCCGGCCCGCGTCGCGCTGATGCTGTGCGTCGGCGCGGCGATTCTGTGGCTGGCCGATCGGTGGGGGAGCAGACGGCGTGAGATGGACTCGCTCACCTTCGCGGGCGCCCTCGGGATCGGCGTGGCCCAGGTCGTCGCCCTGGTCCCGGGGATCAGCCGGTCCGGCATCAGCATCTCTGCCGGTCTGTTCCAGGGCCTCACGCGCGAGGCCGCCGCCCGTTTCAGCTTCCTGATGGCCACGCCGGTCGTCGCCGGTGCCGGGGCCTGGGAGGCTCGCAAGTTGCTCACCAACGAGGCGGGCGTGACCCCGGATCTGAACCTCGTGGTCATCGGCTTCCTGGCGGCAGCCCTGTCCGGTCTCCTGGCGATCCGTTTCATGCTCGAGTACCTGCGGCGCCGGCCGGTGACCGCTTTCGTGGTGTATCGCGTCGTGGCGGCAATCCTGGTGTTCGTCGTTCTGCTCTCGCCGCACGGCGCCTGAGGGAGGGGCACGCCGTCCGATGGAGGTTATCAAGCAGCTTCGACAGCGCGAGATTCGGGATCTGCTTGGGCTGCGCCCGATCCGGACCCAACAGGAGCTCGCCGCCGCACTCCGCGAGCGTGGCTTTCGGGCCACCCAGGCCACGATCAGCCGTGACGTCGCCGAGCTCGGGTTGATCAAGTCGCATCGGGATGGAGTCCAGTCCTACGCGGTTCCCGCACGGGTCAGCGAGGCCGAGAGCACCGGCGAGGAGCGACTGCGGGCGCTCTTCGGCGATCTTCCGGTGGAGGTCCGGGAGGCCGGGCTCATGCTCGTGCTCAAGACGCTCCCGGGCTCGGCTCATGCCATTGCCGCCGCCCTGGACCGAACGCGCTGGCCGGATGTGGTGGGTAGCATCGCGGGCGACGATACCGTCTTCGTCGCCTTCTCGGATCGGGCCTCGATGCGGCGGGTGCGGGCCAGGCTCGCCGGGCTGGGCCGCTAGAGATCCTCGGGCGCCGGAGCAGGCCGACCCGAGTCAAGACCCGGACTGCAGGCCTGGGTTGCCACCCGAGTCGCCACTGCCCTGGATGCGCGCCGGCCCCGGCTTCCTGGGAGGAGGGAGGAGCAGGAAGGCGGGGCCGGTGGAATTGCTTTGGTCCACGGTGATCATGGTCGGCCGGGCCGGGGCCTTCCAGCCCACATAGGTCCCCCCCGGCATGGGGACCTCCGTCCTGGTACGGACGGGGCGCGACCCGGTCGGGACCCAGCGGGCGATGCCTGGGGAGGCTCTTTACGCGCCGTGGCTGCCGGTCCCGCGCCGGCGGCGTGCCGGCGTCGGCGGCTGTCGGTCCCGCGCCGGCGGCGTGCCGGCGTCGGCGGCTGTCGGTCCCGCGCCGGCCGCGTGCCGGCGTCGGCGGCTGTCGGTCTCGCGCCGGCGGCGAAACTCCACGCCCGGTGCGCGGCGGCGTGGAGCCGGGCAATGGTGCGCAGGCTGTGGCACCATCGGCACGATGTGAACTCCGCCCGCCCCCAATTCGACCAGCGCCTCCTCGATCGGCCGTTCTCGGTCACCGCGCGTGCGGTGAAGTCCGGCGAAATCCCGGGAGCCGTGCTTGCAGTGGCGTCCCGTGACGAGGTCGTTCGGACGGAAGCGTTCGGCGGCCCGGCCGGAGCTCGCATCACGACCGAACACCGTTTCGGGATTGCGTCGATCACGAAACCGATCGTGGCGACCGCAATGTTGCAGCTCGTCGAAGCGGGGAGCCTGGTCCTGTCCGATCCGGTGGCGCGCTACTTGCCGGGATTTCGGCCCCCGCCGGCCGTTCCGGGCGAACCGGGCGGCGAGGCAATCACGGTCTGGCACCTGTTGACACACACCTCCGGCATGGCCGATGTCGATCGATCGACCTTCTCACGCACCCCGCCGGACGCTGACCGGATGGTCCGCCTCGCCGCCACGCGTCCGCTCACCTTCGCGCCCGGCACCTCCTACCGGTACTGCTCGGACACGTTCTTCGTCCTGGGAGCAATCGCGCAGCGTCTGACCGACCTTCCTCTGAGCGCGCTGCTGCAGGAGCGCATCTTCGAGCCGCTGGGCATGGCGGTCACGTCTTTTGCCCGGCAGCACGCCGCGGCGGCATCGGCCCCGGTGAGTGGCGCCGACCTGGCGCCCGATCAGACTTCCCGCCTGGTTGCCTGGCTGGAGGCCGTCGAGTACCCGGGCGGTGGTCTTTGGAGCGCCGCGCCGGACCTGGTCCGGTTCGGCCAGGCGATGCTCGAGGGTGGCGTTCTCGACGGGAGGCGGGTGCTCGGCGGGCCGTTCGTCGAGTTCATGACGCGGGAGCAGACGCGGGGCATCCAGGAACCGGGCAGGCCGCCTCGCGAACCCCACTACGGGCTCGGCTGGGACAAGCCGGGGCTCGACGGCCGGCTCCCCGGCTCGCCGCGGGCATTTGGCCATTCGGGCATGACGGGCTGTCGCCTGACCGTCGATCCTGAGGCAGGAATAGTCATCGTCTTCCTGGCCAACGTCGTGAACCTCGAATCGCGCTACTGGCAGCGGGCGGCCGCGGCAGTTTACGGCGCTCTCGAGAACCGGCGCTTGCGCGTTGTGCCGGCACCGCCTCGGGGCTCAGTGACCCTCGCGCGCGCTCCGCAAGCTCATCTCTTTGACACGGGCAATGGCGGCGGCTAGCATACGCGCCGGCCGAACTTCAGGACGCCACGAAGGCGCGCCCTGAAGTTCTTTTCCTTATCCCGGACCGCGAGGTGCCGGAGCTTCGCCGGACGGTGCCGGTTGGACCAGAACGGGGGCCTCCCGCCGTGAACAACAAGACCCAGTACATCTCTGAAGAGGGCCTGGCCAAGCTTCGGGCCGACCTCGAAGAGCTGGTCAACGTCCGCCGCCAGGAGATCGCTCAGCGGATTCATGATGCCAAGGAACACGGGGACCTGGCCGAGAACGCCGAGTACGAAGACGCCAAGAACGAGCAGGCCTTTGTCGAGGGGCAGATCCAGCGCCTTGAGGTCCTCATCAAGAATGCCACGATCTTCGAGGGCGGACACGGCACCGATCACGTCCAGATCGGCTCGACCGTGAAGGTCGAGGGCGCCGACGGCAAGGAAGTGTTCACCATCGTCGGTTCGACCGAGGCCAGCCCGCGCGAGGGCAGGATCTCCAACGAATCGCCCGTCGGTCGAGCTCTCCTCGGCAAGCACAAGGGCGACTCCGTCGTCGTCCACGTCCCGGCCGGCGACTTCTCATACAAGATTCTCGACATCAGCTAGCCGGTCGCCGTGTACTGGGCCGACGAGCTGGCAGGCGCGGTCTCAGGACCGCAGGTCGTCAACGACTCAAAGTCGCCCTCGGGGACGGTGCACGTCGGCTCGCTGAGGGGTGTCGTGCTCCACGACGCGATCCACCGGGCGATGCTGAGCGCCGGAGTTCCGTCGAGGTTCCTCTACGGCGTCGACGACATGGACGCAATGGACTCCCAGGCGATGCTGACCCCGGATGCCGTCGACCGGTACATGGGCGCACCGCTGTCTCGCGTGCCGGCGCCGGAGGGCAGCAACGCGGCCAACTACGCTCGCCATTTCGTGGGCGAGATCTTCTTCCGGACCTTCGAGCCGCTCGGCATCCAGCCCGAGTTCTACTGGGTCAGCGAGCTGTATTCGGCGGGTCGGATGGACCCATACGTCAGGCTGGCCCTCGATCGTGCCGACATCGTGAGGTCGATCTACCTCCGCGTCAGCCATGTCGAGCGCTCGAGCAGCTGGCTCCCGATACAGGTCATCTGCGAAAGCTGCGGCAAGATCGGCACGACCTACGCCACGGACTGGGACGGGTCGACCGTGGCCTACTCCTGCAAGCCGGACCTGGTGTCGTGGGCGAGGGGATGCGGCCACGAGGGCCGCGTCTCGCCGCTGGGCGGCCGGGCCAAGCTGCCGTGGAACCTCGAGTGGGCCGCCAAGTGGGGCCTGCTGGGCGTCACCATCGAGGGTTGCGGCAAGGACCTGGCGACGGCAGGTGGCTCGCGCGACCGCTCCGATGCGATAAGCCGGGAGGTCTTCGAGGTCGAACCGCCCCGCAATGTCACCTACGAGTTCCTCAACATCGGCGGCCGCAAGATGTCGACCTCGAAGGGCCAGGGCGTCGCGGCCCACACGATCGCCGAGGTTCTACCCCCGGAGCAGCTCCGCTTCCTGTTCCTGCGGCCCCGCCCCAACCAGGTCATCGACTTCGACCCGGAGGGCGACACGATACCCCGCCTCTTCGACGAATTCGATCGAATCGCCGCGGCCACCGCCGGGCGGGACGTCAAGGGCGAGCTGCCGGCCGACCACGAACGACTCTTCACCTATTCGCTGCTGGGGCCCTCGCCGGACGTGGCCGCGGCCGCGGCCGCGTTTCGCCCCGCCTTCGCGCACCTGGCCCTGCTGCTTCAGATACCCGGTGTCGACATCGCCGAGCGGATGGCGGCCGAGAAGGGCGGCGCGCTGACCGAGCTCGAGGCAGGCCTGCTCGCCGAGCGGACGGCCTCGGCGCGGGCGTGGCTTGATTCCTATGCTCCCGAGCGGGCCCGGCTGGTAATCCGGCGCGACGATGTCCCCGGCGAGGTCCGAGAGCTCGGCGAAGATCAGCGGGGGTTTCTGGCGGCCCTGGCGGCCGCTGCGGCCACGGAAGAGCCTTCTTCCGGCGATGCCTGGCAGGCGCTGACTTTCCGGGTCGCCTCGGAGCTGGGGGTTGCGTCCGGCCGGGCCTTTGGCTCCCTGTACGCCGCCTTTCTCGGCCGGAGCAACGGCCCGCGCGCGGGCTGGCTGCTGGCCAGTCTCGAGCCCGTGTTCGTTCTGGAGCGGTTGCGCGCCGCGGCCGGGTAGCCGCCGGGTCACCGGCACCGGGCGCGGCCTCGAACGAATCCGGGACCCCGCTCCGCCCGCGCCGCCGCGGCCCGGCTAAACTCAGTGGCAGTCGCGCGGCCAGGGCCGCCGACGTCACTGGGAGTAGCGAAGCATGAGCATCGGGCTGGCCAGGCTGCGCGACGAGCCGGATCGGATCCGGCAGGGCGCGATCGACAAGGGAGAGGATCCCTCGATCGTGGACTCCGCGCTGGCTCTCGAAGGCAGGCGCCGGCGGCTCCTCGGCGATTCGGACCGTCTGAAGGCCGAGCGCAACGCCGCCTCGAAGAAGATCGGAGAGGCGATCCGGGCGCAGGCTGGTGTGGCGACCGGGACCGCCACGGCTCGGGACGCCTCGGTCTCGATTGCGGATCTCCGCCGCGCTTCCATCGACGCAGGTGCGCGGATCGAGAAGCTCGACGCCGAGCTTGCTGCCGTCGAGTCCGAGCTCGAGGAGCTGCTCCTGCGCATCCCGAACCCGGCCGATCCGGACGTTCCGGTGGGCGACGCCTCGGCCAACCGGACCGTTCGCACCTGGGGCGAGTCGCTCCCGCGGGACGCCACGGCCGACGGTCGGTCGTGGACGCGCCGCCCGCACTGGGAGGTCGCCGCGGGCCTGCGGATGATCGACCTGGAGCGCGGAGCCAAGATCACGGGCTCCGGCTTCCCGGTCTACACCGGCGCGGGTTCCCGGCTCCAGCGCGCCCTGATCGACTTCATGCTGGACGTCCACACGTCCGAGCACGGCATGACCGAGATCTGGCCCCCGGCGCTGGTCAACGCCGCATCGGCCCGCGGCACCGGCCAGATCCCGGACAAGGAAGACCTGATGTACGTCGTCCCGCGCGACGAGCTGTACCTCGTGCCCACGGCCGAGGTTCCGGTTACGAACCTCCACCGAGACGAGATCTTCGAGGCGGATCAGCTGCCGGTTCGCTACGCCGCGTACTCGCCGTGCTTCCGCCGCGAGGCCGGCGCCGCCGGCAAGGACACCCGCGGCATCCTCCGCGTCCACCAGTTCGACAAGGTCGAGATGGTCTTCTTCGAGAAGCCCGAGGCTTCGACCGAAGCGCTCGAATGGCTGACCGGGCGAGCCGAGGTGATCCTGCAACGACTCGGCCTGGCTTACCGGGTCCTGCTGATGGCGACGCAGGACATGGGCTTCGTCCAGGCCAAGAAGTACGACCTCGAAGCCTGGGCGCCCGGCGTCGAGCGCTGGCTCGAGGTCAGCTCATGCTCGAACTTCCGCGACTACCAGGCCCGCCGGATGGCCATACGCTATCGGCCCGAACCCGGCGCGAAGCCCGAGCTGGTCCACACCCTCAACGGCTCCGGCCTTGCCCTCGCCCGCACGGTCGCTGCCATTCTCGAGACGTACCAGCAGCCCGACGGCAGCCTGGTCGTGCCCGACGCGCTGCAGCCGTACATGAAGGTCGACCGCATCCTGCCTTAGCGCCCCTCGAGCCGCGACCGCTCCATCTCGGTGCCCGCGCGCATCGAGCGTGTTTTCTGTCAGGATTGGGCAGTCCGCGCACCGGTTCCGTCCGTCGGATCTGCGGGTAAGGGCAATGGAGGGTCGGATGGCAAAGGTCGGCAGCCGTCGCGCCGGTTCGGGCGTCCTGGCGACCGTCGCGGTGCTCCTGGCGGTGGCTGTGGCCGGCTGCCTCGGCAGCAGCGCAACGCCGCAGGTGATCTATCTGACGCCACCGCCAGGATCGGCCACGCCGCTCCCGTCCGGCGTCACGCCGGCTCCCACGGTCGAGTTGCCGACGCCGGTCATCGACAGCGTCGTGGTCTCCTCCAACGCCCCCGACAGCCGCTGGACGGTGACCTTCAAGAAGCCCGTAATCTCCGGGATCGGGGGCTCTGCGGCCACGGCGATGAACAACACCATCAGCGATGCGGTCGACGGCTTCATCGGCGCCTTCACGGGCAGCGGACTGCCGGCGGTGGCCAGCGGCGACGGCCCGAGCACGCTCGAAGGCGACTTCAGCATCGCCCTCGACTCACCCACGCTGGTCAGCCTCCGATTCACGATGATCACCTTCGTGACTGGCGCGGCGCACCCGGCAGAGGCGCCGGCGAGCCTCAACTTCGTCGTCTCGAGCGGCGCGAAGATCAGCCTGACCGACCTGTTCGCGAATCCGTCGACGGCCCTGTCGACCCTGTCCCCCCTGGCCCAGACCAGACTGTCGTCGTTGCTCGGCTCGGACCTCACCTGGACCGGCCCGGCATCCTCGATGACCTTCTTCGAGAAGGGCTGGGCGATGACGCCGGCCGGCCTGGAGTTCACCTGGGCCCAGGGCGACATCGCCAGCGAGGCGGCGGGAATGCCCTCCGTGACGCTGCCATGGTCGGCCCTCAAGTCGATCCTCCTGGCGTCCGGCCCGGCCGCAGAATTCGTCAAGTGAGCGGCCGCCGGCATCCCAGCCCCTCGAGGACCTCGAGGCACGGCGAGTGAAGGTCGACGACGCGGTGGTCATCGTAACGGGGTCCTCGTCCGGCATCGGTGCAGCCACTGCCCGGCTGGCGGCAGCGCGCGGGGCGAAGGTGGTGCTGGCCGCCCGCCGCTCCGGCCGGATCAACGACCTTGCCGGAGAACTGCCCGACGCGGTCGCGCTGCCGACAGATCTACGGGACCCGGGGCAGATCGTCCGGATGGTGGAAGCGACCCTTGATCGCTATGGACGCGTCGACGTGCTGGTCAACAACGCCGGCCAGGGTCTCCACGTTCCTGTCGAGCACATCCGCCTCGACGACCTGCGCGCCGTCACCGAGCTCAACTTCTACGGGCCCCTGCTGGCGATGCAGGCCGTGATCCCGCCGATGCGCCGGCAGGGCGGCGGCGCAATCGTGAACGTCAGCTCCATGACGTCGCGGATGGTGCTCCCCGGTGTCGGCGGCTACTCGGCCACTAAGTCGGCGCTGAACGCGCTCTCGCAGGTCGCCCGCCGGGAGCTCGCGCCAGACGGCATCGTCGTGTCGCTCGTCTACCCGTCGGTAACCGCGACGGAGTTTCATCAGTCCCTGGCCGCCGGCGGACGAGTCGGCGGCGATTCGTGGGCGGCGAAGCCTCACTCGGCGGAGCACGTGGCCGAGGCGATCGTCCGAGTGATCGGGTCAGGGGAGGAGGAGGAGGTCATGCTGACGCAGGATTGGGACCGCGGCGCCGCGGACCGCCGGGACGGCGGCCCCACGAGATAGCCCTGGCGTCCTCGTGCCGGTATTCGGGTTTCCGGCCGGCCCTCAGCCGCCTCAGCGCGGCTTCGTCGTGGACACGGCGCCGGAGCCGCCGCGTGTGGTCGCGAGCTCCTGCCCGAGCATCACCGGCTCCCGCCCCGCCATCGCGGGCCCCTGCGCTACCTTCTCGTACCCCTGCGCCACCGGCGCCAGCCCACCCACCTCGTAGTCGTGGATGTAGCGCCGACCCCGCAGCCAGGACGCGGCTGCGGCGCCGAGCGACAGGACGACGCAGAGCGAGAACGCGATCTGGAGCCCATCGTGGAACGGACCCACGAGCAGCTGCGGGAAGAAGGAGTTGCCCAGGACCGTGGCCTGGGTCGAAGCCGGCAGGCCGGCCAGGACGTTGGCCGGGATCAGGATGGCCATCGGGTTGTAGCCAAGGAACGCGGCGAAGAGTGCACTGATCGGCGGGATGCCCGATAGCTGCGTCGCCAGCGGTGTTGGGATGCCCGCGGCGGTGAGGTGTCCGTACAGCGCCTGCGGCAGGCTCGACGACAGGCCGGCGATGACCAGGGTGAAGATGAGCGTCATGCTCAGGCTCATGGCGACATTCTGGAAGGTCGCCCGCATGCCCGAGGATGCGCCGCGGTGCTCGGGCGGGACGGCGTTCATGATCGACGCCATGTTGGGTGCGGCGAAGACGCCCTGGCCGATCCCGAGGGCGAAGAGAAGCAGGGCAAACGGCACGTAGCTGAAGTCGGCAGGTAGCGCGAGAAAACATGCGAAGGCACCCGCCGATAGAAGCATGCCACCGGTCGAGAAGTAGCGGGCACCGTAGCGATCGGACAGCTTGCCGCTCACCGGCCCGGCGACCAGGAAGCCTGCCGTCATGGGCAACATGTAGATGCCGGCCCACAGCGGCGTGTCCTGGAAGTTGTAGCCGTGCAGGGGCAGCCAGATCCCCTGCAGCCAGACGATGAGGATGAGCTGGAGGCCACCCCGGGCGAGTGACGAGAGGAAACCCGCGATGTTGCCCGCGGTGAACATGCGGATCCGAAACAGTTCGAGCCGGAACATCGGGTCGGGCACGCGCCGCTCGACGGCGACGAAGAGGACCAGGAGCAGCGCTCCGCTCAGCAGCTCGGCGATCACCCAGGGGTTGCCCCAGCCCATGCTCGAGCTCCCGTACGGCTGGATCGCGTACGTGAACCCCACCAGGACGAGAGTAAGTCCTACGGCGAAGAGCACGTTGCCCGGTATGTCGAGCCGCTGGTGCGCCCGGATCGTCGCCGTCTCGTGGAGCATGAGGTAGGCCCACACGGTGCCGAACAGGCCGAACGGCACGCTCACCAGGAAGACGGCTCGCCAGTCGATGGCCGCGAGGACGCCGCCAAGCAGCAAGCCGAAGAAGGTGCCGGCGAGCATGCCGATCTGGTTGATGCCCATCGCCAGGCCGCGCTGGTCGGCCGGGAAGGCGTCGGTCAGGATGGCCGCGGAGTTCGCGAAGAGGAAGGCGCCGCCGACGGCCTGGATGAGCCGGAAGACGATGAGCTGCAGGGCTGCCCCGTTCCCCTGGCCCTGGACGAAGAAGCACAGGATCGATCCGGCGGTGAAGACGGCGAACCCGGCGTTGTAGAGGCGAACCCGGCCGTACATGTCGGAGATCCGGCCCGCACTGACGAGGAGCGTCGCCGTCACGAGTGTGTAGCCCATGAGCGTCCAGAGCAGGTAGTCCGACTCGCCCGGGCCGAGCGGATCGACTCCCAGGCCGCGGAAGATCGCCGGCAGCGCGATCATCACCACACTGCCGTTCAGCCCGGCCATGAGGACGCCGAGAGTGGTGTTGGAGAGAGCGATCCAGCGGTAGTCGATGTGGGCAAGCCGGCGCTGACGGTGGGTCGATGTCACCTGGTTACCTCGATGTCATCGGCTGAGCTGAGTTCGGACGATCCCGCGATGACCCGCTCCAGCAGCTCCGCGAGCGTGGTCTGGGCGGCGGGATCGAGTGCCAGCAATCGAGCGGCGACTTCGCTATCACGGAGGACGACCGCTCCCTCTACCGCCCTCTGACCGGCCGGCGCCAGGCGAACGAGCGTCACACGCCGGTCGGTCGGGCCCGGCAACCGTTCGACCAGGCCTGCGCGCTCGAGTCGATCGACCAGGTTGGTGATCGTGGAGCGCGGGACGCCGAGCTCATCGCCGTAGCGGCTGATCGGGACTTCGCCCTGCCGGGCAAGAACGCGGACGGCGTAGAGGTCTGCCAGCGAAATCCCGTGTCGGGCGGCCAGCTCGCGTTGGACGGGCTCGGCCAGGGCTACGGCTCGCAGATAGGCGAGGAGGACCCGGCGCCCGGCTGGTTCGAGGACCACGGCCTGAACTCCCATCTCATGGATAGTCCGAGATATGGGAGCATCCTATCACGAGTAGTCGGGACGGCGGTCTGGCGCCACGCCGCATTTGGGCCGTGTGACCCCACTTCTGGCGCCGTCCGAAGGGCAGTTGGCGAGCCCAATGTATGCCTATCGGTCGCGTCGAGCCGCCAGTGCATACGCGAAGAAGTAGGCGTCAAGTGACTCGCCGTCGGAGGCGTAGTTGTTGTCACCGACAAGGAAGTCGCAGACGACTTCGCGGGCGCGGGCGATCTCCCGCAACCGCGGGCCCCGCCAGCGCTCGTCGGTGAGTGTCAGGTCGAAGAGTTCCAACGCCCGTTCCAGCGCAGCTTGCAGGCGCACGTCGTCGCGCTGCGCCTTTGCCCGAATGGCCCTGCCCACGTCGCTTCCGACGTTGCCGAGTTGCTCATCGAGGGTCAGCGTGTGCCAGCGCCCGGCAGCGAGATTGGCGTGGAGTACTTGCTTAGCCACGTTCAGCTCCTGACCAGGCGACCAACGATGGCCACGATCTTCTCCTGCGCGGCTGCTTCCTCGACGCCACGCGATCGATTGCCCTGCTTTGGTCGAATGTTGATCATCGAGTCGAACTCGATCCAGTCGCCCTGGGCGTATTGCGACGGGTAGAGAGTGATGCCCCACAAGTCGACCTGGCTTGATCCGAGCCCCAGCAGGGCGGCCTCCTCGTCGGCATGCATCTCACCGCCGACGGCCATGATGCCCAGCCCGACGTCGACGACAGCCTTCACGAGGTTGCCGAATCCAGACTCTGCGAGCTCTCGGAGATAGTCGAGTGTCACGGACTCGCGGATCACTTCCACGTCGTCTGGCGGCATCTCTACTCCTTCGAGGCCACTATAGCGTCGGCGCGTCCGACAACTTCCACGCATTGGTGGGAGCCCAAGGGCGAACAGCGATGGCTTCGATCCTTCGGCTGGGCTGGACTGCGATTCGGGGGGTAGCCGCGTCGACATGGTGGGGGAATCCTCACGCCCTATCCGCCTGAGCTTCGGTCCAACCACGCTCACAAGCTCGTGGCGGCGCACCGGCGGGCATGGTGGAGGAGGCGGGCCCGTGTGCGAATCCCGCTGCGGGAACAATCCGGTGACCGCCGCGAGTGACCAGCTGGATCATGGCGTGGACCCGAGCTTAGTGGCCCAGATCGCCGGCCACGCTAACGCCAACATCACCCGCCGCTTCTACGGCCACGTCCTAGACGGAAGGGCTTATGCTGCGGCGGAAACGCTCACGTTCTTCGTCTCAAAGAGTGCCCGACGCTCGGCCGCTGGAACGCCTCGAAAGAGTCCCGGAAGCGGGATAGTGCCCACCCAGGCGGACACTACGGATAGTGTCCACCGGGGCACAATCGAGCGAAAACGAGCGTGAAATCACCGCGGAGAGGTGCCGGAGCGGTCTAACGGGGCGGTCTTGAAAACCGCTGATCGAGAGATCCGTGGGTTCGAATCCCACCCTCTCCGCCAGACTCCAGCGCCCGATGCGCCGGAACCGGCGCCCTGCCGGTCGGCGTCATCCCGAGTCGGGCGGCCCGGGCATCGGCAGCCGAGCGGTCGTGGTCGCGGTCCTCCATACTCGGAGAATGAGAGCCAGAAGGCCGTCGGTACTCGCCCGCGCCCGTGATGTAGTGCCGGTCTTCGCCATCGCCGGCATCGGCATCGCCGGCGTGTTCCTGGCGATGAACGTCCTGGTCACGGCTGCGCCGGTCGCAGTCGACCTGAGCCCGTCCCCGTCGACCAGCGCCTCGCCCTCCCTTCCGGCCTCGCCGTCCGCGCTGCCTTTCGCAAGCGCAACCTCGGTCGTCACGCCGGCCCCGACTGCTTCGCTGCCGGACTACCCGCCGACCTTCGTGAACTCGGCTGTGTCCGCCACCGACCCGAACGGCGTGTGGGATGTCTATCTGCGGTACCCGGCTTTCGTGAAGGGGACCACGCCCTGGGCGGAATCGATCGACTCGAGCATCCTGACGGACGTTCAGACCAGGGCAGCCCAGTGGGAGGAGGGCCCGGCCTCGAACCGCCAGGCCCCCGGCAAGGTCAACACGCTGTACGGCTCTTTCACCACCGAGTTGCTGACCCCGGCCCTCGCTTCCTTCACTCTGACCTGGGAGGACAACAGCTCGCCGAGCGGGCCGGTAACCGGCGTGGAAACGCTCAACTTCGACCTGGGCACGGGTCAGCGGATCGCTTTCGAAGACCTGTTCACCGACCCCCAGGCTGCCCTGGCGGCCGTGTCCGCCAAAGCGCTGTCGCTCCTTCAAGTCGAGCTTGGGGCGAGCTACGAACCGACGATAGCGGTTGAAGGGACGAGTCCGGCACCGGCAAACTACGTCAACTGGGCTTTGACGCAAGCCGGCATCAAGATCACGTTCGACCCCTACCAGGTCTCGTCGAGCGGAACCGAGTTGCCCACGGTCGTCGTGCCTTGGGCCTCCCTGCTCCCGGTGATGGTCCCGACCGGTCCGGTCGCGGCGCTGGCCGGCTTGTAGGACCTGACGCGGATCTCGACGGCGACATTCTTGATCGCCTCGCCGGCGCGTCGCCGGGGCGAAGCCTGACACGGCCGCCCGAGGTCCGTAGACTTGGCGCTGTCCGATCGGGCAGCCGAACGGTTGCAGGTCGGCCACGACACACCGAACTCAGGGTGTTCGGTCCCGCTCATCGGAGGGCCAAATGGCGGCTGAGTACAACGCTACGGTGTCGAGCCGGGTCGAAGTCGCGCCCGGCCTCATCATCCTGCGGGTCGCGCCGGACAGGCTGCCGTTCGAGTTCAAGGCGGGTCAGTACGTCGTCCTGGGTCTCAAGGCCTCGGAGCCGCGCATCGACGAGTCGGAGACGGAGGCGCCGGGCGTGGTCGCCTCGGCTGCCGTCGAATCGCCGCGCCCCGGTGCGGCCGGACTCGTCCCGGGCGATATCGCCGGAACGCCGGAGAGCCGGGCGGCGGTGGACGCGCAGGCCGCGGCGGTGGTGCGCGCCGCGGCAGATCCCGACCGGATGATCCGCCGCGCTTACTCGATCGCATCGGAAAGCCGCGCCGACGAATACCTCGAGTTCTACCTCACCGTCGTCATGAGCGGCGATCTCACGCCCAGGCTCTTCAACCTCAAGATCAAGGATCGGCTGTACGTCGGGCCCAAGGCGGTCGGCGTCTTCACGCTCGACAAGGCTCCCGGCAAGCACATCCTGATGATCGGGACGGGCACCGGGCTGGCCCCGTACATGTCGATGCTTCGAAGCGAGCTGGTCTGCAATGGATCGCGCAAGTTCGTGATCGTGCACGGAGCCCGGTTCTCATGGGACCTGGGCTACCGCACCGAGTTGACCGGCCTGGCGCGCCACTGCTCCAACTTCCACTACATGCCCGTGATCACGCGGCCGCAGGAGGACGTGACCTGGCGTGGCCGGAGCGGGTATCTCCAGAACCTCATCGCCTCCGGCGCGATAGAGGAGGAGACCGGGCTGCCGCTCACACCCGAGAACTTCGACATCTTCCTGTGTGGTAACCCGGGCATGATCGAGACCGTGCTCAGCTGGGCGGAGGGTCGCGGCTTCGTTCGCGACAAGGGCCACGATATCGGCACGCTCCACACGGAGGAGTACTGGTAGATCGCCGGCGGCAGCGGTAGCGTGCATCGTGTCGTCCGAGACTGCTTGCGGGCTCGCGACTGCCTCGCGGCTGCAGCCTGTCCGGCACAGCCTGTCCGGCACCCGTTTGACACTCGGCGGGGCTCAGCCTAGACTCCGCGCCACATCCGAATACGGGCTGCGATCGGGACGAGTACCTCCGGGCGCCGGGCTAGAGAACCAGCGGTTGGTGCAAGCTGGAGCGGCGGACGGTGCGAATGGACCCGTGAGCCTCCGGACCGAACCGCGAGCTTCCAGGGCTCGCCAGTAGGCTCCGGCGCAAAGCGCCAGCGATACAGGGCAGCACCGATCGGCAGGAGTCGCGCCGGCGGGACGAAGCGGGGCCGCTTCGAGCCGCAAGCGCGAGAGCCCGACCCGTCGGCCGGAGAGCGGCATCGCCGAATGTGGGTGGCACCGCGGAAGGATCGACCTTTCGTCCCTTGACGAAAGGTCTTTTGATTCCTGCCGCACCGGGTCGGGCAGCAAGGACCGGCGGCGGCCACTGCAGCCACCGTCGCCGCCGGGGTGTGTCGATGACGGCGTCCTCGCGCCGAGCGACTGCCGCCGGCAATCGTGGCGCGGCCGCGCCAGCCCCAACGGGCGCGGCCGCGCCGCCCCCACTCGTCGGAGCTCTGGGTGAGGCCGGCGCACGCCGCCGGAGCGGTCAGCCCCGGCTCGGGCCCTCGCGGTCGCCCCTCCGGAGCAGTCGTGATACGAATCGCGAGGGGCCACCCGGCAGGAGACGGCCCGCGAGCGCAAGGAGTGCTGCCAGGACGAAGAGGCCCAGCAGCGCAGCCACGGTTGGCGTCCGCATGCTTCGCCGATCGGCTCGCGGCTCGTCCATCGACTCCTGCCCCGGCTGCTGGGTGGGCCCGTCCACCCTAGGTCTCGGTTTCCTCGAGACGCTTGATAGTCTCGATGAGTTGACGGTAGAGCGCCAGCAGGGAGTCCTGCGGAAGCGGGCCCTCGTTGGCCATCCCAACGCGGACCAGGACCTCGCGTTCGCGGTCCGGATCGGTGACGGGCCGGCCGAGCCTCTTCTTCGCCTTGCCGGCCTCCAGCCCGAGTCGGGCCCGGCGGTTGAGTAGCCGGACGATCTCGCGGTCGAGCAAATCGATCTCGGAGCGGAGGGCTTCAAGGTCCTGGGTCATCGAGCGCTTCCGGGGCGGGTTCGGTCGGCGATAAGTTCGAGGGCGGCGGTGTAGCCGGCCGCGCCCCGGCCGACGATCCGGTCTTCGGCGATGTCGCGGAGCAAGTTGACGCGGCGAAACGGCTCCCGCTCGTCGGGATCGGAGATGTGGACCTCCACGAACGGCAGACCGACGCCCTTGAGCGCGTCCCGCAGCGAGACGCTGGTGTGCGTCAGGCCGCCGGCATTGACGACCGCCCAGTCGAAGTCGCGCGCGTGCAGTCGATCGATCAGGGCGCCTTCGTGATTCGACTGGAAGCATTCGACTTCCAGGCCGAGCTCGGCGCCTCGTCGCCGAAGGCCGGCCTCGATCTCCGCCAGCGTGGTGCGGCCGTAGATCTCCGGTTCCCGGGCGCCCAGGAGATTGAGATTAGGGCCGTTGAGGACGAGGACGCGGGTCATTTAGACTCGCCCTCGGGCCGAACCGGCTGCGGCGTCTCCGCGGCGCCCCGGGGGTGCGACCCTGAGCGCCGCTGCCAGCCCGGCCTCGACCGCCTTCGGCGGAACGTCCGAACGGACGACGACCCCGGACTCGGTTGGGAGAACCCAGCTCAGTCGGCCCCCGGCATGCTTCTTGTCGGTCGCCACGTGCTCCAGGACCGCCTCGCGCGTGACCGCCGGGGGCTCCACTCCGAGTTCGAGCCTGTCGAGGAGGCGATTCACGCGCTGGGCCCGCCCGGCCTTCGTCAGGCGCATCGCCACGGCAATGGCGAATGCGCCGCGCAATCCGTACGCCACCGCCTCGCCATGCAGGATGGCCCTGTATCCGGCGGCGGCTTCGATGCCGTGGCCTATCGTGTGGCCCAGGTTGAGCGCCGTGCGCACCCCGACGTCGCGCTCGTCTGCGGTCACGAGTTCCACCTTGGCCCAGGCGCAGCGCTCCACGATCTCGGCGAGAGCTCCTGACTCGAGCGGCCCGGAGTCGCCTTGTACGAACGCCTCGCCCTCCTCCTCGACGAGCTCGAGCAGTCGATCGTCGCCCAGGACGGCCATCTTGACGACCTCGCCCAGGGCCGCGCGGCGGAGCCTGGCCGGCAGAGTGGTCAGGAAGGCGACGTCTGCGATGACGGCGGCGGGTTGGTGGAAGGCGCCGATGAGGTTCTTGCCCTCGGGAATGTCCACGGCCGTCTTGCCGCCGAGAGCGGCGTCGATCTGACCGACCAGGGTCGTGGGCACGTTGACGACCGTCACGCCCCGCAGGTAGGTCGCCGCGATGAACCCGGCCGCGTCGGTGAGGGCGCCGCCTCCGATCGCGACGAGGGTCTCGTTGCGATCGACGTGGAGGCGAGCCAGGGTCCGGCAGGCTCGTTCGATGACGGGCATCCGCTTGGCGTTCTCGCCGCGTGGCAGGATGACTGTCTCCACGTCCCAGTCGTCGGCGGCAAGCGCCGCGGCTATCCCCGCCCCGGCAACTTCCCAGGTGCGTGGCTCGGCCAGCAGGATTGCCCGGCGGGCCTCGGCCCGGGTGAGAGCGGAGCCGACGGCCGTGGCGGCGATCCCGCAGCCGATCTCCACCCGACCCGTCACCGTGTCGGCCCGAAGCACGGTCACGGCCGGGCCTGAAGCATCGCCGAGATGCCCTTCCAGAGTCCGCAGTATGTCCTCTACGTTGGCGGTGCCATTGATCTGCAGCGCCGGTGCGTAGAAGCGGCGTCGATCCTCGGCCAGCTGTCTGAGCGTACCAACGGTGTCGCGGCCGGCCAGGAGCGGGCGCACGTTCGCGCTCCTGCCGAGGCGGCCGGCGAGGGCCTCGGGCGAGCCGTCGAGCCAGACGGGGAAGCGGCCTCGGTAGAGCAGCCAGCGGTTGTGCGGCTCGATGACCGCGCCCCCGCCGGTGGCCACGACCCGCCGCAGCTCCCGGTCGGGATCCGCGGGACCGAGCGAGAGGATCGCTTCGCTTTCGTGGCGGCGGAACCCTGTCTCACCCTCTTCGGCGAATATCGCAGGCACGGACTTCCCAACGCGGCCCTCGATGAGTTCGTCGAGGTCGATGAAAGTGGCGTCGTGTCGACCGGCGAGCCGGCGTCCCACCGCGCTCTTGCCGCTGCCGGGCAGGCCGACCAGGATCAGGTCCAGCTCTTACTCGCTTTCTGCAGGCGCCGCGCGGCCGGGGCGGGGGGTTGCGGCAGGTTTCTCCATCGGCCGGCCCGGCCGCGTTCCCGGTCCTGCTCCCGGTCCCGTGGCCGGCCCCGGGCGCTGTCCCGGGCTCTGGCCGATGATCCCCCGAAATCGGGCCATGTTGTCGAGCGTTTCGGTAAGCGAATCGCCGCCGAACTTGTCGAGCGCGGCGTCGGCAAGGGTCAGGCAGACCATCGCCTCGGCTATGACGCCGGCCGCCGCCACGACGCAGATGTCGCTGCGCTCGTAGTGGGCCTTCTCGACCGGCCGGCCGGTGACGAGGTCGGCCGATGGCAGCGGACGCGGCAGCGTGGGGATCGGCTTGACCGCGCCCCTGATCACGATCGGCTGGCCGTTGGAGATGCCGCCCTCGAGTCCGCCCGCGTTGTTCGAGCGCCGGCCCCAGTTGCCGGCTTCGTCGTGTCCCACGATCACGTCCATCACGAGCGAGCCACGCCGTCGCGTCTGTTCGAACCCGAGCCCGAACTCGACGCCCTTCACGATCGGGATGCTCATGACGGCCGCGGCAAGGGCCGCGTCCAACCGGCGGTCCCAGTGGACGTAGCTGCCAAGGCCCATCGGGACGCCGGTGGCCGTCACTTCGAAGACGCCGCCCACGGTGTCGCCGGCGGCTCGCGCTTCGTCGATACGGGCGATCATCCGCCGCTCCGCGCCGGCGTCCGGGCAGCGCAGCGGGCTCGCCTCCGTCTCCGTGCGTGAGCGGGTGGCTTCGGCCGGGTCGTAAGCGACGCCGTTCACCTCTGCCGTGAACGACCGCACGTCGATGTCCAGCTTCGCAAGCAACGCCCGGGCCACGGCTCCGGCCGCCACCCGGGCCGCCGTTTCCCGGGCCGAGGCGCGCTCAAGCACGTTGCGAACGTCGACAAAGCCGTACTTGGTGGCTCCTGCGAGGTCCGCGTGACCGGCCCGCAGGCGCGTGACCGGGGCGGCCTTCGCCTCGCCGGCTTCGGCCAGCGCCGCCAGCTCGACGGCCTGCTCGTTGGTGAGCGGCTCGACCTGCATGACGCGTGTCCAGTTAGCCCAATCGCGGTTTCGAATAAGAAGCAGAATCGGCGAGCCTATGGTCAGCCCGTGTCGGACGCCGGCCAGGATCTCGGCCCGGTCCCGCTCGATCGAAGTGCTGCGCGCGCCACGGCCGTAGCCACGCTGGCGACGGGCCAGGTCGGCCGCTATGTCGTCCGCGGTGAGCGGAAGGCCCGCCGGAACCCCTTCGATCGTGGCTGCCAGGGTGGGCCCATGCGACTCACCGGCGGTCAGGAAGCGAAGGCGGCCCATGGGGCGGTCCTAGGTGGGACGACCGGCCGTCGTGCCGCCGGCTGCCGGCATATCGGCGGCGTCACCGGTCGCAGCGGCCGCGCCGCCGCCACCGTTCGCGTTCGCGGCCCAACCCATGTCCACGGGAAGCTGGCGGGCGCCCTGCTCGCGAGCCCGGTCGAGCGCGGCCTGCATGACCTCAATCGGAGCCGCCCGGCCCGTCCACAGTTCGAAGGCGCAGGCGCCCTGCTGGAGCAGCATCAGTTCGCCGCCGAGCGTGGCGTCGCCGGCTGCGGCCGCATCCAGCAGCAGCTGGGTCACCGGCGGGTTGTAGATAAGGTCGATGACGAAAAGGTCCGGCGGCAACAGCTCGGCCGGAAGCGGGGTCTCGCCGGTGACCATGCCGACGGCGGTGGCATTGACCAGCACTTTCGTTTTGGCGAGCTCCGACTCGAGGACCGACTCGTGCCAGGGCATCGCCCGCAGATCCATGTGCGCGGCGCTTCGAGCGAAGTGGCGGACGAGCCCTTCAGCCCGGTGGAGGTGGCGATTGAAGACCACGATGCGCTGGAAGCCCTCGGCGATCAGGGCGGCGACGACGGCGCGGGCGGCACCTCCGGCACCCAGGACCACGGCCTGACGGGGCATCTTCTGCTTGCCGACCGCCCTGTCGAGGGTCGCTTTGAAGCCGGCGACGTCGGTGTTGTGGCCGACGAGCTTCTTGCCGTCGCGCGATATCACGTTGACGGCTCCCGTTGCCCCGGCGTCTTCGGTCAGGCGGTCCACGAGCGGAACAACGTGCTCCTTGTGGGGGATGGTCACGTTCGCTCCGAGGAAATCGTCGCCCCGGAGCTCTTCGACCGCGTCTGCGAGGTCGATCTGCCGGCGGTCCCAGAGCTCGTAGCGGGCATCGATCCCGAGTTCGTCGAAAGCAGCCTGCTGCATCTCGCTCGAGAAGGAATGGGCGACCGGGTGGCCAATCAGGACGACGCGGTTGGTCATGCTCGCAGCCTTTCGAGTTCGGCAAAGAAGATCGGGTACGAAACGGCCGCGACCTCGGCATGGGCGATCCCCGTTGAGCCCGACGCGATCAGCCCGGCGACTGCGAAGGTCATCGCCAGCCGGTGATCTTCGAGCGGATCGACCGCCGACCCGACGAGCAAGGTCGGTCCCTGAATCGAGATGTCGTCGCCGTCGACCTCGATTCGCGCACCCAGGGCAGCAAGGCCGGCGGCGATCCCTGCCACTCGATCGGACTCTTTGTTGCGGAGTTCCCCGGCCCCGCGGATGGTGGTCTTGCCATGAGCCTGCGTGGCGGCAAGGCACAGGATCGGGATCTCGTCGATGGCCGAGGCGACCTCGTCCGGGCCCAGGTCGATGCCGTGGAGCTCGCTCGAGCGGACCGTCAGGTCGGCGAGCGGCTCGCCGGCGCCGCTGACGCCCGACGCTGAAGCCGCACCGGCGGGGGTCTCCTCGATCCGGGCACCCATGCGGGTCAGGATGTCGATTGCGGCGCGCCGCGTCGGATTGACGCCGACGGCGCGCATGGTCAGGGCGGCATCCGGGTGGATGGCACCCGCGACGAGCCAGAAAGCAGCGGCGGAGGGATCGGCCGGGACGCGCTCGTCCAGCGGTCGAACCTGCGCGCCGCCATCAAGGGTCCAGGCCACCGGGCCGCCTCCCGAACTCGTCGCCGGCTCCCGCCGGACCTCGATGCCACGGGACCGGAGCATTCGCTCGGTGTGATCTCGCGTGGCCACCGCCTCGCGCACCGTCGTCTGCCCTTCCGCGCGAAGGCCGGCCAGCAGAATCGCCGACTTGACCTGGGCACTCGGTACGCGGGTCGCGAAGTCGATGGCGCGGAGCCGATGACGACCGACGACGACCAGCGGAGGGAGGGTATCGGAACGACGCGCGTAGAGCGCCGCGCCCATCGAGCGCAGCGGTTCGATGATACGGGCCACCGGGCGGCTCCGCAACGAATCATCGCCGTCCAGCACGGCGAAGAAGGGCAGGCTCGCAAGGACCCCGGCCCACAGCCTCAGGCTGGTTCCGGAGTTGCGGCAGTCCAGCACCCCATCGGGTTCGTGGAGGCCGTCTGCGCCGGGCGAGGCAACCCGGTAGTCGACGTTCAGACCGTCCCCGCGTCTCCGCTCGACGGTCGCCCCGAGAGCGGCGGCGACGGCGGCCGTGGCCTTAACGTCCCGCCCATCGCCCGCATCCCTGATCAGGCTCTCGCCAGGGGCGAGGGCGGCAAGGATCAGAGCCCGATGCGAGATCGATTTGTCGCCGGGCAGCCTCGGTTCACCGCGCAGGCGCGCGGCCGGCGAGACGGACCGGGCGGGCTCCCCGGCGAGCGGCGGCGTCGTCACGAGGTCAGTGCTTGCTCTCGCCGCCGACGTCGATCGGGCCGGCCATGGCGAATGGGTCCTTGATGAGCGTCCGGACCTCGTCGTGGATCTTTCGCAGAGCGCCGGCCATGTCCGCGAACTGGTCGAAGGTGAGAGACTGCTCGCCGTCGGACAGGGCCTCGTCCGGGTTGGGGTGGACCTCGACCATGATGCCGTCGGCGCCTGCGGCCACGGCCGCAAGGGCCATCGGCCTGACCAGCCAGCGCTTGCCGGTAGCGTGAGACGGGTCCACGATCACCGGCAGGTGGGTCAGGTGGTGCAGAAGCGGCACGGCCGTGAGATCCAGCGTGTTGCGCGTGTATGTCTCGAACGTGCGGATGCCGCGCTCGCACAGGATCACCTGCGGGTTTCCCGACGAGACGATGTACTCGGCGGCCATGAGCCACTCTTCGATCGTGGCGCCGTAGCCGCGCTTGAGCATGACCGGGCGACCCGCCTTGCCGACTGCCGTCAGCAGGGAGTAGTTCTGCATGTTCCGGGTGCCGACCTGGAGAATGTCGGAATTCCTGGCGACGACTTCGACCTGGCTCGGCTCCATCACCTCGGTGATGGTCGGCAGGCCGGTTTCTTTCCCCGCCTCGGCGAGGTATTCGAGCCCTTCGACCCCGAGGCCCTGGAACGAGTAGGGGCTGGTCCGCGGCTTGAAGGCGCCGCCCCGCAGGATCGTGGCGCCGGCCGCGGCTACGGCCCGGGCCGTGTCCAGCATCATCTCCCTGCCCTCGACTGAGCAGGGGCCGGCCATGATCGTCAGGCTGCCATTGCCCACCCTCTTGCCGAGGACCTCGATCACGGTGTCATCGGGGTGAGACTCTCGTGAGGTCAACTTGAATGGACGGGTGATCGGCGTCACCGACGAGACTCCGGGCATGACCGACAGCTTGCTCATCAGAACATCCCTCACCGGGGCCACATCGCCCAGGACGGCGATCACGATTCGCTCGGTGCCGTAGTTGTCATGGGGCGTCAGGCCGTGCTGGCGGAGCTGGTCGCGGACGCCGGCGGCCTGCTGCTCCGTCGCGCCCACCGACATCACGATGATCATGTGGCGGTCCTCCTGGTGGCGGCCTGCCCTCGAGGGTCGTGGTCGGGCAACAAAAAAGCAGAGGCGATGCCTCTGCTGCACCCGGCAAGACCCGCGATCCCGGGCCTAGGCTCCGGGAACGGTCATGCCGGGTAACGGTAGAAGAAGAAGCTGTGTTCCATAACAGTGGGCGCGACAGTAGCGGGCACGGGCCGGCGTGTCAACTCACTCGCTTGGCCCGGCCGCTCGCACGAACGAAGATCAGCCCAGCCGGCGGGCCGACCGAAGCCGGCCGGCGGCCGACGGGCCCGTGGGCTCTGGGTCAGGACGCTAGGGCGTCACGGTGTAGGAACCCTGGGCCAGCACCTTTCCACTCGCGTCGAGGACCTGCATCGTGTGAGTGCCGGGCGTGAGGACGTTCATGCCGCCGGCCGAGCCCCCGGCGGCGCACAGCGTCTGCATCTCGTCCGGGCTGGTCGTGCTGACGGAGACCCAGCTGCCGTCCGCCTGCTGCGTCGTGTCACCCCCGATCGAGGACACTTCGGAGGTCCCGGCCGACTTGCCGTCCAGCGTGATGGTGATCGTGTCTCCGGCATGCACCGAAGAGGGCAGACGGGCCATCGTCGTGAAGGTGACCGGGGTTTTGCAGCTCAATGTGGATGGGCTGAAGGTGATGCTGCCCGAGCCGCCCGACTTGCCGTTGTTCACGACCACGAAGGCGACGATCGCCACGACCACGACGCCGGCGATTAGCAGCAGCAACGGATTGATGCCCTTTCGAGCGGGCGCCGCGCCCTGCGGCATCGACCAGTTTGGCGGAGCGACGGGAGGGGGGCCTGCCGGGACCCCGAGTGGCGGTGGAGGCGGAAAGGCGGCCGGCGGGCCCGCCAGGACCCCGGGAGCTGGCGGAGGCGGAGGGGGAGGGGCGACCGACTGGGCGGCACCGCATGCGGCGCAGAAGGGCTGACCTGGGGCCGCGTGTGCCGCGCCGCAGGCCGGGCAGAAACCGAATGATGTCGACATGTGCCGTCCCCCTTATCGGACCGAACCGCGCCTTGATTGCCTCAGGTCGTCTGTCCTCTCTCTCGTCCGAACGAAGTCCCTGCGACCGCGAGGCGCTCTCCGGCTCCATGACGGGCCGCCCTCCGCGCCTGTCCGGAGTCTAGCGGCCGGCGCCGGCCCGGACAACGCCGAGTGGCCGATCGCGAGCGACCGACGACTCGCGGCACCAGGGGGAGCGCGCTCACGGGGGCTCCAGCCATCGGCCGAGAACGTGGGTGGGCCGCGGATTCTGCGGTAGCCGCCAGCTCAGCCGCCCGGCCGGAGGCACCGCTCAGGCTTCGAGCCGTGTGACCGGTTCGGGCGGTTGCTCGTCCGACGCTGGTGTCAGTTCGAGTTGCCACCAGCTGACGTCACGCCAGGAGCCGGCTTTCCAGCCGATGCGCTCGTAGACGCCGACCTGCCTGAAGCCCATCGCGCGGTGCAAGCCAACGCTCGCCTCGTTCGGGAGGGTCACACCGGCGCACACCACCCGAAAACGCTGCCGGCGAAGTCGATCGAAGAGTTCGGTGTACAGGCGCCGTCCAACGCCGGCGCGGCGATGCGACGGTGCAACGTAGACGGTCACATCGGCCGCCCACCGGTATCCCGCCCGGGCCCGGTGCGGCGAGGCATATGCGTAGCCGACGACCTCACCGCCGTCCTCCAGAACGAGCCACGGGTGGGTCCGGCCGGTCGAACGGATCCGCTCCCGGAATTCATCGAGCGTCGGCACCTTCTCCTCGAAGGAAACGGAGGTATCGCGCACGAAGGGGGCGTAGATCTCGAGGCACGCGACGGCGTCGCGATCCGGGATCGCGTCGCGTACTACCCAGCCGATTTCGGGCGTGTTGCTCAACTCGCTGCTGCTGCCACTCATCTGGCATCGGATTGCGGAGAGGGCAGTCTGACACCAGAGTCGAGACGGAAACCCGCCCCGCAACCGGGTTTCACGAGGGAGAAGTGGCGCGCCCGGCGGGACTCGAACCCACGGCCTTCAGGTCCGCAACCTGACGCTCTATCCACTGAGCTACGGGCGCGCGCCGCTGTGTCTCGTCCGGAGACTGGCGGAGAGGGAGGGATTCGAACCCTCGAGGCAGGTTACCCCACCTGGCGGTTTAGCAAACCGCTGCACTAGACCGGCTATGCGACCTCTCCGGGAGCCACAGCGGCCGGAATTCTAGCATGGGCGGCCACCGTCCCGGACGGATCGCCCGACGACCCTCCGCGGCCCGAAATGGGATCCGCCGGCCGGACTCAACCCTCCAGCGTGAACCGGACGAAGAAGCGCGAGACGATTCCGCCGTCTAGCCGCTCCCGCACGATGTCGGCCGGCTCCAACCCGGCCCCGTTCGCGATGTCGGCCATCTCGGACGGGCCGAACGTCAGCAGGCCGAGGTCGTAGATAAGGGCGACCCCGCCCGGTCGCAGCACCCGTGCAATCTCGGCAAAAACGTCCGCCGGCTCGGGCCAGTGGTGCAGGCTGAGAGTCGAGACGACGAGGTCGACGGAGGCGTCGCCGAATGGCAGAGCGGCCGCGTCGGCGACGATGAAGCGCAGCCTTCCGTCCGTCGTCGCGTGGCGGCCTGCCCATAGCAGCATGCTCGGCGACAGGTCCAGGCCGATGATGCGGGCGTCCCGGAGGCGTTGCGACATCGCCACGACCAGGTCTCCCGGGCCGCATCCCAGGTCGAGGATGATGGCGCGCCGGCTTCCGCCACGGGCCGACAGCTGGAGAGCCGCATCCTCGGCGACCCGGCGGTACAGGTGCCCGAGAAGAGGCGCGAAGACGTGGGCGTAGGTCCCGCTCCCGGGCTCGGAGAAAGGCTCGACTCGGGCATCGAGCCATCGGGCCACGGCCCGCGCCAGGCTTCGGGCGGGCCTGGTCAGGGCTGTCAGGACGCCGAACACGAGGACGGCCGAAACTAGCCGGCGAACGCCCCTGCGAGGAGGGGCACTCGCGGAGCGGCCTTCTTCCCCGGGGCCCTCCTCGACCGGGGAAGTGTTCTTGCCACGTCGCGACCACTTCACGGCAAGTACCCGTCTGCCCTAGCTGCTACATCCTGAGGGTAGGTCCCCGGTCCGCCGCGGAAGCTGGCCACGTCGAGCCCATAGGGCCATGTCTCGGGCTCGGAGCCGATCTGGACGGTGGCAGCTTGGATCGCGGGCGCGGCCGCAATCGTGGCCGCCAGCAGGGCATCGCTCGGGCCGAAAGGGCCGGCGAAGGCCGTCCCAAACCCGGAGCGGCCGTCGCGCCTCGCGTCGGCTGGCTGCATCTCCCTCACGGCCGATATTGTGAGGGTTGATCGCATCTTTGGTTAGCTGGGTTCGCTGGCCGGGAGATGCCCGCTCGGCGCCGCACCAGGTTTCGCGGAGTAGTCACGCTCCTGGTGGCCGAGCTGACGCCCGCACAGGAACACGGCTCATGTCTGCCGGGCATGGAGACGAGGGCATGTCGGTTCTCGCCGGCGCGATGGGGAGCGGATGCCCGGCTCCGCGGGCGGGCCGGCCTGGGGCGGAGACGCTGCCCGTCGCCCTCCGCGGGCGGGCCGGCCTGGGGCGGTGAGGCCGCCACTGGCTCGCGCGGCTCTGAGATCCGAACCGCCGGCCTGTATGATCCAGCTATGAACTACGAGTTGTTCATGGGAGAGGCGCTGGCCGAGGCGCAGATAGCCCTGGACGGGGGAAAGGCGCCGATCGGCGCCGTCGCCGTCGTAAACGACGCGATGGTGGCCCGGGCCCACGATCGAGTCCAGGAGACCAATGACCCCACGGCTCACGCCGTCGTTGTCGCCCTTCGGGAGGCCAGCCGCAAGCTCGGCCGAGAACGCCTCGCCGATGCCACGATCTTCGTAACCCGCGAACCCTGCCCGATGTGCGTCGGTGCGCTCCTCGCAAGCGACGTCGAGGCCCTCGTCTACGCCGTCGCGAACCAGGTCGACGGCGCCGCGGGGGGCGTCCTCCAGCTGGCCCAGGACGGCAGGCTCGCTCGCAGACTCAAGGTCGTCAGCGGCATCCGATGCGAAGAAGCCGAAGAGCTGTTCGCCAGGGCGGAACCCGTCGAGCGGCTTCGCTCCACGGAGAGGATCAAGCCCGCGCTGGTCTGAGGCCTCGCCCGCCAGCGGCAGGGTCGAACGTCTCCGGCGCTCTGGTATCCTCTCGCGCGGAGAGGTGTCCGAGTGGTTGATGGTGCCGCTCTCGAAAAGCGGTGTGCGAGAGCACCGCGGGTTCGAATCCCGCCCTCTCCGCCACTCCTCTGAGCAGCCGCCCGTACGACGGCCGTCGCCGGCTCGGCCGACCGGCGAAATCGCACCGGTTCTTCGTTTCTGAACCCCGGCTTGCCGAGGGCTTCACCGCGGAGAGGTCGCCTAGTGGCCTAGGGCGCCGCACTGGAAATGCGGTATGGCGCAAGCCATCGAGGGTTCAAATCCCTCCCTCTCCGCCACTCTCACTCACAGGGCTCCTGACCGCGATCGTCCTGGTCGCGCCGTCGAAGCGCCGCGGCGGACCTGCTCTCCCGGCCTGCTATGATTCGCGAGCCGTGCTAGGCGGGGAACTAGCGGTGCCCTGTACCTGCAATCCGCTCCAGCAGGGCTGAATTCCCTCTCGAGGTCCCCGCTCTCGAAGGCCGCCACTTCTGGTGACGTTGAGGGCCGGGTCCCGCGCAGCGTCGGCTCGTGAACCGTGTCAGGTCCGGAAGGAAGCAGCACTAAGCGATGATCGTCGGGTGCCGCGGTTCGGCCTGGTCT
>JBEKVD010000008.1:0-57855 GCA_049514315.1 Candidatus Limnocylindrales bacterium
CGATACGCGTGCGACAGCCCTGGGCGGCGGTTCGCCCAAGCGCGATTCGCTCCTGGTCGGCCTCCGACGCTTCAGCCTGACTCGCCGAGAGCCGCTTGGCCGCCGCTTATCACTGCCGGGGGTGAAGTTGAGCAGAAACCAGATGCCGCGAAGGTCTCGGTCGGGGCATGCGAGCCACCGGCGAATCTGGCGCCCCCGGGCGGGATATGTCGCGTCGAAGATCGGCCGAATCAGGCGCAGCGGGTCGGTGGCGCAGGGTTGGTGCGCGTCGTGGAGGTGCGCAGCGGGTCAGTACCGCAGGGTTGGTGCGCGTCGCGGTGGCGGCGCGACAAAGACCCGCGCTGAATTTCCGCGCCCGTGAAAAGGCATCTCGTGCCGGAAGCGCCGCGGCCCCCTGCCGGGGCGGGGGGCCGCAAGGACCATCCGGTATTGTCCGTTCAGGCGCCGATGCGGAAGACCTTTCCGCCGCATTCAGGGCAGATGCCCTGGGTCGCCGGCTTGCCGTTCTTCATCGTGATCTTCTGGGCGTTCTGAATGACGACCTTCTTCTTGTCCTTGACGCAGTAGCCCTCAGCCATTAGTTCCAAGCCTCCCAGCTAAACCGGGGCGAGGCCCCGGAAATCATAGGCCGCGTCCAACCGTGCAAGCGTCCTTGATGACCGTGATTGACGACGATCGAAGCCGGCTTTGCCGATCGATACCGGCCGCGGCCAGCTCCAGCCGAATCCAGGGATGCAGCCAACGATCCTCCCGGTAGCTCCCCGCAGAATGCTCAACCACGACGAGGCCACCCGGAACGGTCGCGTTCGGCAATACCTCATCCCTCGCTAGCTGGTGCGCAAAGCTGGACACCTGTCACGAGCATAGACGGCCCGAAAGTTGAGCGTCAAGCCATGAGCGCACCCCGCGGTCACGTGGCTCAAGAGGCGGGAAGGGCATGTTCGGCGCTCAACGTCGCTTGCCGGGGCCGAGCCTCAGACGTCGCGGCAGGGACCGGACTGCCCGTGCCGGTCGAAACAACGAACTCGCGACGCGAACCCAAGCCCGCGTGCCACGACGCCGAGCCAGGACGAGGGAGCCGGACGCGAGCACGAAGATCGTGATCAGGACCGCCGCGAGGGCCAGTCCACCGGACGGAAAGCCAGTAGAGGAGGCCTGTCGAGTCGGGGCTGCCGACGCCTGCCAGGCAGCAGGGGTGGGTGTTACCGTGTCGGCCCCGATACCGATCAGGCCGCCTTTGCTCGTTGACGCAGCCTCGCCCGGAAGATCGACGATCGAGGCGGGATCGGCGTCGATGATCAGTCCCTGGGCGTCCTGTCGAACCCGTCCGGTCACCTCGATGGCATCGCCGGGCTCGAGCACGTCGAGAACGTCGGCCGACAGGCTGCCGATTCGGACCTGGCCGGTGCCGTCGTCGATCGTGACCACGTCCCTCGCGGTTTCCGTGATCAGGCCCGCCATGGTCACGGTCTGCCCGACGTGCGCCCTGAGCGAGTCGATGCCGACGTACGAGGAATCGAAGGCCTCGGAGGGAGCGCCAGTGCCGGGCGCGAGGCCGGAAGAGCCGGCTGAGCCGTGGGCCGAAGCGGCGCCTGATGCGCCCGGCGCGGGCCCCAGGAGGAAATCCAGCGACGTCCGGGGCAGCAGCTGGAAGACCGTCGAGTCCGAAGTCGAGCGGCGAACGATGCCGGTTACCACGGCCAGGCGCCCGAGGGAGGTCTTGGTCAGGGCGATGGCCGCGGCCGGCTCACCCAGGACGACGACCGGGTGGCCGTCGACGACCATGTCGACGCGCCAGCGAGCGCCGGCCGGAGTGAACCTGTCAATCCGGCCGCAGACACGAACCAGCCGCCATTCGAGGGAGGCGTCAAGCGGGCCGGAGACCGCGCTCGGTCCAACCGCCTCCAGCTCACCCTCGGCCGAGACGTTCGAGGCCGTGACGATCGGGCCGGTCTCCCATCTGCCGACCCTGCCGGTCACGTGCACCCGCATCCCCACGGGTGGCACTTCCGTTGCGTCCGGCAGGACGACCGCCGCCGCGGCCGTGCCGTCGTCAACGACGATCGTCGGGTTCCCTATGTCGAGCAGACCGGCCGTCGCGGTTACGACCGCCTCCACGTCGACGGCAGCGCCTCGGATCCCCAGGGCCGGAGCCAGGTCCCGGTAGACGGCGGGCCTGGACGGCGTCGCGCCGTCTTCCGGCGTATGAGATGGCGATGGGGACGGAGCCCCGGTTTCAGTCGGGACCATCACTACGAGGTCTGCCCGGCGGCGCAACCACACGCGGTAGCCGTCGAGTCGCCCGGTGGCCGTCGCGCGCTGGCCGACTATGCCGGTGACCAGGACGACGTCGCCCTTTGCCACATCCGATTTCGACAGGCCGGTCGGTGGGTCGGCCAGGGCTCGCACCGTGGCGGTTCCGTCTTCGAGCGTGATCGTCAGGCGCCCGCTGTCGGTGGTGACCGAGTCAACCGTGCCATGGATGGAGACGAGCGAACCCTCGGTTTGCTCGCCGATATCTGAGAAATCGGCACTGGCCGCGAGCGGCTCTGCGCCTTCGTCCCCGACTACCAGCGAGACGAGGTCGCGAATCTCCAGCTGGCCGTACGGCGCGGCAAGCGTGCCTTCCAGTTCGACGGATCGGCCCACGACCAGTCCGCCGGCGGTCGCCGAGACACGGACGAAGATTGCGCCCGACGCGTCCTGGATGGCGAACAGCCCATCCGCGCCGACGAAACCGGGCTCGACTGTTACCACGCCGGCGACGTGAACTCGGGCGCCCGGCAGTTGGTCGCGGACTGTTTGTATCGACTCGGGGTCCGGGGCGGGCGTCCCGGGCGAGGACGACGCCGAGGAGCTCGCGATTGCGGGGCTGGGCGTTCCCCCTCCGGTCGCCGCAGGCGACGGCGAGGGCGACCGCGACGGCGAAGGCGACTGCGAAGGCGAGGGCGAAGCCGACCGCGACGGTGACGGTGACGGTGACGGCGACGGTGACGGCGACAGCGACGGCGACGGCGACGGCGACGAAGAATGGGACGGGGATGGAGAAGGTGCGGGGCCGACTGTTCCGGTGGCGGTCGGGCTGGCCGTCGGGGGGTCGGTCCCAACCAACGTGGGGCTGGGATCGGGCGAGCTTCCGGGCGTGGGGGTCGGCGTGGGGGTCGGCGTGGGGGTCGGCGTGGGGGTCGGCGTGGCGGCGGCTGTCGGACCGGGCGTCGGGGAGTCGGTCCCGGGCGGCGTCGCAGGCAGGGCTGGCGTAGCGGTCGCTTCGGACGTGCGTGTGGGCGAGGGGCCCGGCGCGGGCGTCGAAGCGAGCGATTGCGGGATCGGACTCGGCTGCACGAACCAGTCGACCCGATTGTCGTTGGTATCTTGCGTGTTGCCGGCCGACCCGCCCGGCAGGCGTTCGAGGCTGGACTTCGCCGGCGGAGCCGGGGCAACCGTTCCCTCCACATAGGCATTCGTCGCCGTGCCCCACCCGATGGCATCGATGACGGTCCCGTCGGCGCGGCGCAGCGCGAGCGCTCCCCCGTCAGCCGCAAGCCCTCCGGAGTAGGTGGCATCGGCGAGCGGTCCGAAGATACCCACCGCGTTGGCCACGAGCAGGTGCTGGCCCGGTGCCAGCAGCAGGGACTCGCCGAAGGTGGCCTTGCGGGTCGCGGTGGCGCCGGAGGCCGTCACGTAGGCGAGGTCACAGCCGCCGAGGTCCGCCGCGGTGGTCCCCGCGTTCGAGATTTCGACGTACTCGTCCGAGGCGGAGGCACCTCCGGTCACGACCTCCGCCAGGACGAGGCCACTCGAAGGCGGCCAGGTTGGGACGGCGGCGGCGAGCCCGGGAGGCAGCGCGGTGGCGGCTCCGGCGGTGGCAACGAGGAACAGGACCAGCGGAGCGAGGACCCCGCGTGGAGCAGGCATTCGGAACCTCAGGCGGCCTCTCCGGCGGGATTGAGCCGGCCAGTTCTACCCCCGGCGAATTCTCGCCCGCTTATCTGGCGCTTACCCGCCTGTGCAGCGGCCCGTGGCGGCCTGTGGCCGGCGCCGCCATCGACTACCATTCCGACCGCGTGGCTCCCATTTGGGATCGCGTGTGCACTCGGAAACCAGACCCTTAGGAGACCACGTGGCTCGCGCCAAGAGAACCGACAGATCTGAGGCGCGCCGGAAGTACCGCGCGTATCTGCTGGCGCAGCAGGAGGCTGCTGCGGCATCTGCAGCCGCCGCAGGCTCGGCTGGCTCGGCCCGGGGTGAAAGCCCTGCTGCGGCACGAGGAAGCCGCCAGAAGCCGGAGCCGGCCGTCACGCCCGGTGCTCGCCTGGGCATTGTCGGCTCGGCACGCGCGGCCTATCGACAGCCGCACTACCGCGACGATATCCGCAACGTCGGTGTCGTACTCCGATCGAACGCGATCTGGCCGGTGCTGGTGATCTGCGTCATCTCGGGCGCCTACGCGGTCGCTCGGCAGGTCGACGTCAACGATTCGATCTGGGTCTTCATGCTCCAATTCGTCTTCTTCCCTGTCCCGCTGCTGCCGTCGATGCTGGCCGGCTTCCTCGCCCCGAGATCGACCTGGCTGGCCGGCCTGATCGCTTCGCTCATCGCGACGGTAACGTTGATCGTGGTGATCGCGGTGAGGCCCGAGGCTTTGAGCAGCTCGATCAACCTGGCCGCTCTGGCGGCCCAGCAGCTCCCGTCGGCGCTTGCGTTCGGCGCCCTCATGGGTGCGCTGTCCGGGTGGTACAAGCGCTTCCTGTCGCTGACTTCCGTCCCGCGAAACCGGCCCTCCTCCCGGTCTGGTGGCGGGAAGCAATCAGGACGGTCGCAGCAGCGCCGGCCGGCGACACGAGGCTGATCCGAGGCAATCAGCCGCGGCGCATGCCGCTGTAGCCGAGCGCTCGCACGCCCTCCGGGTGAGTCGGTCCGCCGACCGTCTCCGCGACCGCGCCGAGTGGCCTGACGTCGCGGGCAATCACGTTCACGACGTCCGCCTCGCGCTGCAGCATGCCGTCCACGTACAGCAGCGCGTGGCGTCGTACCACTCCCCTAAGCCGCGCCCACGTGTCCGGCCAGAGAGTGACGTTGACCATGCCGGTCTCGTCTTCGAGGGCCAGGAAGACCGTGCCACGGGCCGTCATTGGGTGCTGGCGGGTTACTACCAGGCCGCCGAGACGGACCGGCCCGGGGCCTCGATCCGACAGTGAGTCGGTAGTGACGGCGCCCAGTCGCTCGAGGGCCGGCCGAAAGATCGAGATGACCTGCCGGCGGGCGTCGAGCGATAGCACCGCGTAGGAGTCCCCGAGTCTTTCGCGCTCCGTCAGCGCCGGCAGCTCGGGCGCGGGCGTGGGCGGCAGACGCAGATCCATCGGTCCTCCGGCGGAGACACCGCCCGGCGGCCCCATCCGTCCGGCCTCGCCACCTCCCTGCCCCGTCCTCGCCCGGCCGGAGGCTCGGGCGAGCGACCGCACCATCCGGCCGTTCACCCGGCCGCGCGTCGCGCCCATGACCTCGCGAAGTTGCCACAGAAGCTCCCGCCGCGGCCGCCCCAGCGAATCCAGCGCGCCGGCCCTGATGAGGCGCTCGACGACTTCCTCGGGCAACTCCATGCGCGCCACGACGTCCGCCAGAGAGTGATAAGGACCGCGCGCCAGCTCGGAGTCCAGGCGCTCCGCGTGCTCATCGCCGATCCCCTTCACCAGCGCCAGGCCGAGGCGTATGCCGTAGCCGGTCGCCGTCTCCGGCGTCCAGCGTTCGCGTGACGCGGCCGAGGGGACGATGCAGCCCGAGGAACGTACCGCGGCCGGTCGCCGCGAGATTCCCGCCCCCTCGGGGAGCGGCTCGCCGTCGCGCCCCACCCACTCCGTCGTCGTCCTGTAGCTCGATGCGTTCACGTCCACCGGCAGGACCGCGACACCGTGGCGCTTGGCGTCGTTGATCAGGACCTCGACCGGGTAGAAGCCCATCGGCTGGGCGTTGATCAACCCGACCGTGAACTGCGCCGGGTAGAAGAGCTTGAGGAACGCAGACTCGTAAGCCGTTCGGGCGAAGGCCGCGGCATGGCTCTTGGCGAAGCCGAACGAGGCGAAGGCGGCCACCTGGCGAAACAGTTCCTCGGCCTGCTCATCTGTCAGCCCGTTCGTGGCCCTGCAGCCGTCGACGAATCGGGCGTGCAGCTTCTCCATCTCCAGGCTCGAGCGCCACGTCCCCATTGCCCGCCGGAACCCGTCCGACTCGCCCGGGCTGAACCCGGCTGCCGTTATCGCGATCTGCATGACCTGCTCCTGGTACAGGATCACGCCGAGGGTTTCGCGCAGGACCGGCTCGAGACAGGGGTGCAGGTACGTGACCGGCTCGATCCCCTGCCGTCGGCGCAGGTACGGATGGACTGCATTACCCTGGATCGGGCCCGGCCTGATGATCGCGACCTCCACCACCAGGTCGTCCAGGTCCGCCGGCTTCGACTTCGGCAGCGTCTGCATCTGGGCCCGGCTCTCGACCTGGAAGACGCCGACCGTATCGGCGGCGCGGAGCATCTCGAAGACTTCCGGCACGTCCTCCGGCAGACGGTCGAGGTCGACCGAGGCCGCGCAGTCGCGCTCGATCAGCCCGAGCGTCTCGTCGATCGCCGCGAGCATCCCCAGGCCCAGCAGGTCGAGCTTGATCAGCTTGAGCGCCTCGACGTCGCGCTTGTCGAACTGGACGACGACCCGGTCCGGCATCGTTGCCCGCTCCAGCGGCGCGATGTCGATCAGCGGTGCGGCGGTCACGAGCATGCCGCCGCTGTGGATCGAGAGGTGCCGCGGAAAGCCGTCGATGCGGGCGCAGAACGTGAGCCAGCGTTCCCAGTCCGGCATGCCGGCCGTGGAGCCGCGGTGCATCCCGGGCGGGATCCGCGGCTCCGGCCCGACCCGCGCCACGCTCGAATGCGGCTCCGGCCGAACAACTCCGGTCGCGCCGGCCGGGCTGGCTGGTACCGCAGCCGGGGCAGCTCCTGGCCTCGGGCCGCCGGCTCGTTCGGCCGCCTCCAGAACTTGTGCCGGCTCCTTCGCCGCCCGCTCTGCGGCGAGCCGGGCAATGCTCGCCGGAGAATCGCCCGGGCCGCCGGTGAGGTCGGCCTCGCCACCGGCCCCGGTCCGGCCGCCACTTTCGGTCCGGCCGCCACCGGGATGGTTGAGCTGGCCCATACGGTCGGTCAGGCCGCGTTCACCGGCCAGGCCGGCCGCCCGTCGGACCGCGGCATCGGCAACTCCGTCGCCCGCAATACCGGCCCCGGTGATGGCCTCTCGCTCCCCGGCCATGCGCCCGCCCTCTCCGGCCATGAGCCCGCCCGCAACGTCACCACCAGCCGTCCCAGCCGTCGCGGCCTCGCGCTCGACGGCATCGGCGAAGAACTGGCCGAAGCCGCCGTCGGCCTCGAGGTCGCGCCGGACCATCACCGAGTCGTAGGTTTCGAGCGCCTTTGCGACCCGATCGACCAGCGGCCGCGGAAAGCCCAGTGCGTACCCGACCTCCCTCACGGCCGACCTCGCCCGATACGTGACCAGGTTGCAGACCATGCCGGTGTGTTCGGGGCCGTAGCGCCGGTAGACGTACTGGATGACCTCCTCCCGCCGTTCGGAGCTGAAGTCGATATCCACGTCGGGGTAGCTCGTTCGACCCTCGTTGATGAAGCGCTCGAACAGGAGGTGGTGCCGGATGGGATCGACCCGCGTGATCCCCAGCACGTAGGCGACGATCGAGTCGGCCGCGCTGCCCCGGCCCTGGGCCGGGATCTTACGCTCCCGGGCGAAGCGCATCAGGTCCCAGCAAATCAGGAAGAACTCGGCCAGGCCGGTCCGTTCGATGACGTCGAGCTCATGAGCCAGCTGCTTCACGACCGGCGAGGAGATGGGGTGATACCGGCGGCGGGCGCCCTCGTGGCACAGCTCTTCCAGGTAAGAGAAGGGAGTGTTGCCCTTCGGGACCGGAAAGCCGGGGAAGCGATAACGCTCGAACCCAAGGTCGACGGTGCAGCTGGCGGCCAGCTCACCGGCGTTACCGATTCCCTCAACCCAGGCGGCCGCCGTACGGGCGTCCGCCCCCGCAAGTCCGAGCGTGCCGCCGCCTCGCAGTGTGCCGCCGTCGGAAGCGCCACCTCGTGGCGTGCCTCCGTCCAATGAACCGCCCCGGAGCGTGCCGCCGTTCAATGAGCCGTCTCGTGGCGCAGCGCCGCCTCGCAGTGTGCCGCCGTCGGAAGCGCCACCTCGTGGCGTGCCTCCGTCCAATGAACCGCCCCGGAGCACGCTTCCGTCGGAAGCGCCACGACCGGGCGGCAATGCCATTAACTCACCGGCACCCTTCAGGAACGACTCGCCGTCCTGGCGCCGAAGATCGCGCAGCTGGTCGAGGGAGCGGCCGTGGCGAATCGCCGTCAGGACGTCGTGCAACTCGCGGCCTTCGGGATAGGCGTAGTGGACATCGTTCGTGACGACGACCGGCAGGCCGAGCTCCTCGGCCAGGCGGGCAGTCTCGGCGGCGAGCCAGTCGTCGTCGGGCAGCAGATGGTGCTGCATCTCCAGGAAGAACGTGGCAGAGGCGACCGAATCGCGCCCTGCCCGCCGGCTGGCGAAGAGCCGGGCGTAGCGCTCAGCCGCAGCTCGCGCCCCGTCCCTGTCACCAACCCGAAGGCGCCGGGCGATCTCGCCTTCGCGGCACCCGGATAGGGCCACCAGCCCGTCCGTGTTCTCGGCCAGCAGCGCATGGCTGAAGCGCGGCATCGACTTGGTTCCGGCGAGATTCGCCCGGCTCACGAGCCGGCAGAGGCTGCGGTAGCCCGCCGCGTTTCGCGCCAGCAGGACGAGGTGCGGTCCGCGCTGCCCCTCCCCGACGCCACGCAGGTCCTCCTTCACGGGATCGCGGTGGCCCGGCAGCCGGGCGCGGGCCGGGCGGGGCCGGGCCGGCAGACCCTCTCCGCGCTGCGCGTCATCGGGGAGTGGCGCCGCTCCCGCCCGAACGCGCCCCCTCGCCCCAAACGCGGCTGTGGCGCCGGCCGCGGAGTCGGCTGTGGCGCCGGCCGCGGAGTCGGCTGTGGCGCCGGCCGCGGAGTCGGCTGTGGCGCCGGCTACCAGGAGATCCCACTCCGGCGAGCCGAGGCCGGCCCGTCGCGGCCTTCGGCCCGGGACGGCAACGCCGGCCGGATCCGGCACGGCCGCGTCGGCCATCTCTATCTCTATCCCGATGACGGGCCGCAGCCCCGCCTCCTGGGCCGCGGTCGCAAACCGGACTACGCCGTACAGGCCGCCGTGATCGGTGACCGCCAGCCCGGACATCCCAAGTTCGACGGCTCGCCCCACCAGCTCGTCGGGCGCGGAGGCGCCGTCGAGGAATGAGAAGTTCGTGTGGCAGTGGAGTTCTGCGTAAGCGGCCAATCGAATCCTCGGCTTCGGTCAGTCGTAAAGGCGCTCGAGATGCCAGGTCCAATCGACCCGGTCGAGATACAGGAGCGCCAGCCAGCTCCCTCCGGCGACCTTGAAGTAGTCGCGCGCGATCGGCTGGCTCCACCAGCTCTCCTCGACGCGCCACCGATTGCAGACCTCGATTCGCTCGCGCCGGCCGTTCCAGCGGAAGGCGACCGGCTCCCCATCGGAACCGAGCTCGACGTCGATCGCGGGGTGCTCGCGCAGAAGCCTCGTCATGGCGCCGACCTGTGACGCGCCGCCGAAGTGGCACGGCCGCCACTTCCGCCGGGCCGAGCACGATCTGGGACCCGTGCATGGTTGGCGGCCGCAGCGCCAGCGGCGAAGCTCGGCCCTCGGCGCCACGTCCAGCGAGCCTCGGCCAGCGCCGCCTCCGGGTCATCGAGCTCCATCCAGCCGACCCGCTCCTCGCCGAAGCGGAGCCCGAGCCTGGCCAGCTGCCAGCCGAGCCGGCCGGTCCGACCGGTCTGCGGCGTGAAGAGCGAGAGCTGCGTGCCCGCGGCAGGCGCCACGTCACCGAGCTCCAGCTCAACTCGCTCCACCGGCGCTCGGGGTGGAGCCGTCTCGAGGCGAGCGATCAGCAGGCGCTCGATGGCCAGTCCCTCGGACGTAGGCTCGGGCAAAGGCTGGTCTATCGTCATCGCGGGCGGCAACTGGTCTACGGAGAACGACCGGTCCAGCTCGAGGGTCAGCCTGGCCCGGGCCGTCGCCGCACCCCGGGCCTCGAGTTGATCGCCGAAGGCCGCGGCCAGCCGGTGCAGGACGAAACGCAGGCCCTCGACGTCCGACACGGGCGGGTCTATCGGCAGAGCCATGGCCAATCGCTCCGGGGTCCGGTACGGCCGAAACGGGTCCGTCTCCTCGCCGCGGGCTCGGGCATGCAGCCACTCCCCTTCCGGCCCGAACCGGGCCACGACCGCAGAGCGCGGCAACTCCGCGACCTGGCCGATGACGCGCAGCCCGAACCGATCGAGGCGGGCGCGAACCTCCGGGTTTCGACTCAGCATTGCCGCGGGGAGTGGCGCCAGGAAGCTGGCATCGGCTCCCGGCTCGACGACATGGAGCGCGACCGCGCCACTCGCCTCGCCACTCGCCGCGCCACTCGCCGCGCCACTCGCCGCCTTCCCCGCCAGCGCGGCCGCCACAGCGGCTGCGAACCGCGTCCCGCCGATCCCGGCCAGCGGCGGCCTGGGCAGGATCTCGGCCAGCGCCTCACCGATCCGTCGGACCGTCGCTGATTCCGGCCCCCACAGCCGCTCGAGGCCGTCGAGCTGGATCTCGACCCGCCCGAAACCAGGCCTCATCGCATCGGTTTCGGCCGCCACGCCGGGGCTGAAGCCGGCGATTCGATCGAGCGCCGTCTTCAAGGCCGCGGTATCGGCCGCTGGGTTCGGGTCGAGGAAGGCGGCCTCCGGGGCGAGCCTATGGGCCACTCCGAGCGGCATCCCGGTCCGGACGCCCAGTTCGAGCGCCCCCCGGCTGGCGTCCAGGACGTAACCGTCCGTCCACGGCCTGCCGCCAAGAACGATCGGGGCCGCTTCGAATGGCTCGGAAGATCTGCTGCGGGCCAGGCGTAGGAGAAGGTGGGGCCAGTAAAGATGGAGGAGTCGCATGGTCGAGGACCGGTAGGGTCGTGAGGGGGGGGTCGGCAACGGCCGAGCCGCCGAAGTCGGAGCACTCGGCCGGGATCTGCCGGGCGGGGCGACTCAGGCCGGCGGGGCGACCCCTGCCAGAGGACCGACCCCGACCCGTGGGCCGATCCTCGATCTGCCGGGCGGGGCGACTCCGGCCGGCGGGGCGACGGCCCGCGAAACTCCTCCGGTCAGCGGTTCAACTTCCGCCAGATGGCCGGCCCCAGGCCGCGATGTCGCTTCGACCCGCGGGCCGACTCCCGGTCTGCCGGCGATGCCCAACCGGCCGGCCGCCACCGGCACGTTCTCTCGCAGGAGCTCGCCCCTTGCCAGACAGCCATCTCGCAGACCGCCTTCCGCGTACAGGATTCGCAATTCAGCCGCCCGGTCAGGCGGCCCGAATCGGTCCCGCGCCACGCGAACCTCGGTCCGCTGCCCCACCACGTCTCGCCCCAGCCGAATCCACGCCCGCCGGCTCAGTTCCAGCCTCAGCGCGGCGACCTGGGCAAGGGCACCTGCCAGGATGGAAGGTGGGCTCGGCGGCTCGAGAACGAGCATCTGGACACCGGCGCGGCGAGCCAGCGCAGCCAGTCGGTTGAATCGCTCCGCCAGGTTCGAGGCCGGAGCGCCGGCTCCCCCCGGCGACCAGGCTTGCAAATCCAGCAGCAGCAGGTCGACGGTTCGATCCTGGAGGAGCATCGCCGCCATCGCCAGTGCCTCATCGAGTGAGTCCGGCGTCAGGACGACCAGCCATTCGAGCTGGACGCCCCGAGCCACGGCCTCGACCGGGTCCAGGCTCCTGGCCAGATCCAGATACGCAACTATCCCGCCCGCGGCCTGGGCCCCGGCCACCGCCTGCAGAGCCAGCGTCGTCTTGCCGCTTGTCCCATCCCCCCGGAGGGCAGTGGTCGCGGAGCGCGGCAGCCCACCCAACCCGAGGATCGAATCCAGGGCGCGAAAGCCGGTGGGTATCGCCCGATCCGGCGATGTCGGCAGATTACCGGGTGTGTCCGGCAGGTCCTCCGGATCGATGGCCGGGATCGGCCGCGGCGCCACCGCCAGCGCCCCAACGACTTCCTCGCCCCAGCGCGGAGCTGCCCCACCCCAGCGTTCGCGAAGGGACGAAAGAGCGGCCTGAACGTTCGGGGAAAAGGTCGTCATGGGACGTCAATAATAGAACATTCGTTCTATCAGTCAAGGCCCCGAACTGCGCTTCCCGGCCTATGCGCACCGGCCGCGATGAAGCCGAGCCACGCTCAGATCGCCGTGGCCACGGACCGGGCATGTCCCCTGTTCAAGAACCTGCGTCGTTGGGTTCTCTGGCCGGGGGCTGTGCTAGACTCCTCGCTCGCGTGGGGATGTAGCTCAGCTGGGAGAGCACCGCGTTCGCATCGCGGGGGTCAGGGGTTCGAGTCCCCTCATCTCCACCAGCCCCGAGACAGCCCGAAACCCCGGTCATTCGGCCGGGGTTTCGTATTGCCGGCGGCCCGAAGGCGCCAGACGCTTCCGCGATCGAAGCGGGAGGCCGGGGCGAGCCCTGGCCACCAACCGGGACTGCCACCGCCGGCGATCAGGTCGGGACGGAGATCACGTTCGTGGGAGGGGTCACCGTGTTCGAGGCATCGTTGACGTTGGTGATGTCGAAGGTGTAGTAGAAGGCCCCCGACTGGCCACCGGCCGCAGCGGCGAAGCCGTACACGCCGCTGACCGGGTAGTTACCGTTCCTGGCAACCCACAGATCGGCCTGGAATCCAGCCGACACTCCGGCCGCCGCGTACATGGCACCGAGCGATGAATTACCCGTGTAGTGGATGCAATCGATGCCGTTCCTGGTCTCTTCGCCGGTGGCCGTGAAGTTGGTCGAGTTGGCATCGAACCAGGTCGCATAGTCGTTACTGGGCAGAAGGTCGGTCACACTGACGGTACTCGGATCGGTAGTGGTCCAGGAGTTGCCGTCCGAGGAGATCCAGGCCCGGTTTCCGATGACGATGAACTGAATGCCGAGATCGTTGACAAGCGCGGCCGGGGAGGGCTTGTTGATGATCGTTCCGGACACGGTCACGGCCCCGCTGTCGTCCGGTGAGGCGCCGCTTCCGGACGACGAGCCGGTCAGAGACCAGGTGAACTTGTAGCTGTCCAGGCTGGCGAGGTTGGCCGACAGGCCGGACGTGAGCTCGGCACCGCCTGTGGCCTTGGGCGCGCTCGTGCCGTCGGCCGGGCCCAGCGGGTTGGACGTGGAGGATGAGCTGCCGCACGCGGCCGCCACGAGTCCAATCGCCAGCCCGACGGCGACCAGGCTCCGGATCGTTCTACTGGAGTTAACCATCGACGATCCTCCTCTTCCTCAATCTGATCTATCCCCAGAAGCGTAGGGCCATCGGCCGGACGGGTGGACTCCAAATGGATGATGAGGCCCAGTCGGCTTCTCCGCGAGACTGTCCCGCCACACAACATTGTCAGGCCGACCACCATCACCCCCGCCGCATGCGACGGGAGATCTGGGGCGATGGCAAAGCCGGGCGTCACGATCACAGTGACCACCCTCGACCCGGCGACCTACGCCGGGAGATAGCCGGCAAAGGCCAGGACCCCTGCCACCGGAGGGCGTCTACGCGCCGGTCACGTTGGCTGGGGCCGTGACCTTGTTGGCAGGGTCGTTGACGTTCGTGAGGTCGAACTTGACCTCGTAGACCAGGCTGTTGTCGCTCGCCGTTGCCACGACGGCCATGCTGACCGGGTATCCCCCGTCGGCCGCGATCCACACGTCGGCCGCCCACGTCGTGGCCGCAACGCCGGTGATCGACCCGAGCTCGGCCAGGGCCGGGCCGGAGGCCTGGTAGTGGTCGGCGGAAACGCCGTTCTTCGTCTCGGTCCCGACCAGGTCGAAGCCGCTCACGACCGACGGGGCGATTGCGCCCGAAAACATCTCGGCCGGCGAGAACTGGTCGGCCAGACTGGTCGTGGACGGGATCTGCGTGAAGCCGGTGCCGCTACCGGTGTCGAGGTAGTCGTAGCCGCCGACCTCGATCAGGTGGAAGCCTTCGATGTTGATGTCGGCGCCCTTGTCGGGCGTGAGAGTGATGGTGCCGGTCAGAGTCACGGGCCCGTTGCCCTCGATGGACGACCCGGGGAGCATCGACAGGTCGGAGACGACCGTACTGCCCGCCAGCGTCATGCTGAACTTGTAGCTGTCCAGGCTGGAGAGGGCGGCCTCCGCCCCGCCAAGGCCGGCGACGCCGGTGTTGCTGCCGCTCGAGGTGGGCGCCGGGCTGCCGCCGTTCTCGGTGGCAGAAGGGCTCAGTTGCGGGCCGCTGGAGCCACCCGGCGTTGCCGTGGCGGAGCTGCCCGAGCAGGCCCACAGCGCCATCGCCATGACCGCCAGCAGGATGAGCGGACCGCGGCTCCGTCCGTGGACGAACCGGAACATTCGAACCTCCCCTGCTCCTGCAGGTCGGCTGCGGTGGCGGATTCGGCGAGTTCGATCGCAAGCTCGATCAGCGCCGCGATCGCGAACAAGTTATCACTACCGTCGCACGGCGCTCGACAGCTGGATCAGGCGCCCGGCCGGCGCGGTGCGCCAGCCGAAGATGCGCCGTGACAACCGGGTGCACCTTGCAGCGGCTGCGTGTGTCGCGCTAGGCAGACCGACCGGGGGAGATGGCCCGTCGCGCTTGACGGGTTCGCCGGCCTGCCGTCATCATCGGTCCATGGGCTCGCGTCGTTTCGCCTGCTTCTGTCCCCGGCGGCCCCGCCGCAGGAGGTAGCCGGCTGCATCGCGCTCCCAGGCGGGAGCTCGACGAGTCGCTCCAGGGGCCGCGGTCCTGATCGGGATCCGCGGCTTTCTTGTTTCCTCCGGCCGGACGCGCCGCACTGTCAGGTGAAGCGCGCTCTCAAGCGCGCCGGACGATCGCCACGTCCCAGGAACATCTGGGGTTCTGGCCTCCTCTTCCAAGAGCCAGTTTTGAGGCAGCCATGGTTCTCCCGCCTCGATCAATCAAGACCGCCAAAGCCGGACGGGGTCCGACCGATCCACTCGACGCTCTGGCTTCGCGCCTGCACGGCGTCCTGGCCGATGATCACGGCCAGAGATTGGCCAAGGCACGCGTGGCCCTCTGGATTCGCGCCCTCCTGGACATTCTCTTTCCGCAGATAGCCGAGCAGACTTACGGGACGGTCGGTGAAGTCCGCGACGCACTGGATGCATCGGCGGCCGAGCTGCGAGCGGTGCTGCGGCCGCTCGAGGCCGACGTGGTCGATCCGGCCGCGGTTGCCGCGGCCTTCTTCCGGTCACTGCCCGAGATCCACCGCCAGCTGATCATCGACGCAGCGGCCATCGAGCAAGGAGACCCCGCGGCCGAGAGCGTCGACGAGGTCATCCTGGCCTACCCGGGCTTCCTCGCCATTGCCGTGTACCGGGTCGGCCATCGGTTCTGCGAGCTCGGCGTGCCGATCCTGCCCCGCGTTCTCACTGAGTGGGCGCACGAGCGGACCGGCATCGACATCCACCCCGGTGCGACGCTGGGGCATCCGGTAGTCATCGACCACGGCACCGGCATAGTCATCGGCGAAACCGCCGTGATCGGCAACAACGTGAAGCTCTACCAGGGGGTAACTCTCGGCGCGCTCTCCGTGACCAAGTCGCTCGCCTCCACGAAGCGCCATCCGACGATCGAGGACGACGTCGTCATCTACGCCAACGCCACGATCCTCGGCGGCGAGACCGTCATCGGTCGGGGCAGCGTCGTCGGCGGCAACGTCTGGCTCACTGCCAGCATCCCTCCCGATTCCATCGTCTATCAGCGCAGCGAGGTTCACGTCCGGCAGGGCCGGGCCGACTTCGAGACGCCCGACTTCGTCATCTAGCTCTCGCACCCAACGAGCGCGGCCGGACACCGCCCGCGGGAATCCATTGTCAAAGGAGAAACCTGTGGCAAAGGCCATCAACATTCTCGAGACCATCGGCAATACGCCCGAGTTGCGCATCAACAAGCTGTTCGACCCGCGGGTCGAGGTTTGGGTGAAGCTGGAGCGGCAGAACCCCGGGGGCTCGATCAAGGACCGCATCGCCCTGGCGATGATCGAGGACGCCGAGAAGCGCGGCGTCCTCAAGCCGGGCAGCGTCATCGTCGAGCCGACGTCCGGCAACACCGGCGTCGGCCTGGCCCTCGTCGCGGCCGTCAAGGGTTACAGGCTCATCCTGGTCATGCCCGAATCGTTCTCCGTGGAGCGGCGCAAGCTCATGGCCGCATACGGGGCCACCTTCGAACTCACGCCCCGCGAGCTCGGCATGAAGGGCGCCATCGCGAAGGCCCGCGAGATCGTGGATGCCACGCCGAACGCGTGGCTGCCGATGCAGTTCGACAACCCGGCCAACGTCGAGATCCACAAGCGAACGACGGCCGAGGAGATCGCCCGCGACTTCCCCGAAGGCCTCGACTACATCTTCGCCGGGGTCGGCACGGGCGGCCACGCCACGGCAGTCGGCGAGGTTCTGCGGCCGCGCTGGCCGAAGCTACAGGTCTTCGCCGTGGAGCCCGAGCTGTCGCCGGTCCTCAGCGGCGGGGCCCCTGGCCCGCACCCGCTCCAGGGCATCGGGGCCGGCTTCGTCCCGGGCAACTTCCACCCCGACGCCGTCAACGGCGTGATCCAGGTGGCCGCACCAGACGCCTTCAAGTTCACCCAGAGGGCCGCGCGAGAGGAGGGTCTCCTCATCGGCGTTTCGTCCGGGGCCGTGCTGGCAGCCGTGGCCGGGAAGCTGCCGGAAATCGCGAACGGGGCCCGCATCCTGGCCTTCGCCTACGACACGGGCGAGCGCTATCTCTCCGTGCCGGGCCTCTTCGACGTCGAGCCGGAGGCCGCCGTGGTGTCCTGACCCACCTCCAGAGACGTGGCGGCGGTGGGCAGCCGGCCGAATGGACGGGTGGCGGTGGGCGGCCTGCCGAATGGACTGCCGGCCGGGACGGCCACCCGGAAGGAGGGGGCCGCCGGATGGCCGCTCCCTCCTGCGATGTCCACGCTGCGCTCAGCGCAATGCTCAACGTTTACCGATCTGCTCAGGGCCCTCGGACCCTCGAAATCGGCCCCTGGAGCACTACCTGCGGCATCGACCCAGGCCGATGCTTCTGCTCGAGGCCGGCGCTACGACCGGCCGGAGAGTGCGTCCCGCAGGTAGTCGCCATGCGCGAAGCGCTCGGCCGCCACTTCGATCTGGTGGTCGTCATATGGGTTCTGGCGCTGGCCGTCGGCTGGTCGGTGGTCACCCTGTCGAAGGCGAATCTGCCGGCGGCCGGGTGGTCCTCGGTGCCACAGGCTGGCCCGGCCTGGGTCATCCCAAGCGGCAATCCGGCCCAATAGCCGCGTGAGGGGCGCCACCGCGGTCGCCGCGGCGAGGCCGCGGGGCGGGTTTGGCTTGCACGATCGACGCCGGGCCGATGGCCGGATCAGGCTCCGGGGAGGGCTCGCTCCCGGACTCCGCTGAGGATCATCCGCGCGGCGGTCTCGTAGCTGATTCGGCCCGTGTTCACGACCAGGTCGTATTCGTCCGGATCGCACCAGTCGTGCCCGTAGAGCTGCTTGATGTAAGCGGCCCGGTTCGAATCCGTCTCGTGCATCTTGCGCCGGGCTTGGGTTTCGGTCATATGAAACCGGTCGGCGAGCGTCTTGACTCGAACGTCCTCCGGGGCGCGAAGGAAGACCCGGAAGACGCCGGGCCGGTCGCGCAGGACGAAGCCGGCGCCCCGGCCGACGATGACCACGTTGCCGCCGGCGGCCACCTCTCCAATGACCTGCTCGGTGAGATGGATGATTTCCTTGCGGGGATCGTACAAGGGGTCGGGGTATGGCGGAGTCCAGCCCGCCCCCATCCCTGGTTCGAGCGCTGAGAAGGATCTGACCAGGCGCTCCAGCAGGGTTCGGGGTCGCTCCACTTCGGCTTCGACGTCGCTCGGTTGCAGAGAGAGCCGCTTCGCGACTTCCTCGATCAGCTTCTTGTCGACCACCTCGGCACCGAGCTCTGCGGCGACGATACCGGCCACACTCGAGCCACCGGCGCCGAACTGGCGAGAGATGGTGACGACTGGCATCTCGGCTCCTTCGTCCACTCGGGTCGATCGCGGGGCCGACATTCGGCCGCGACTCGGTCGGCACGGCTTCACTCTATGCTGCTCGGCCGGCTGCGCCAAGGGCCGTCCGAACCGAGATAGCGGCGCAAGCGCGGGCCGGGCGGAGGTGCGGAGGGGCGGAGGGGCGGAGGGGGCCGGGCGGACGGCGGCCGCAGGCTCGGACGGGCTACCGGGGAGCGTGAGAAGCCACCTCAGGTTCGGGGCGAGGTGGGAGGGGAGGCGCGTGCGGGCTCGGGCACCAGCGGGGCTATTCGCCGCGGGCGAGGACGCCGTGCAGCTCCAGGGCGTGGTCGCGCAGCCAGCGCCGCCAGATCCGGTGGTCGGGTCGTCGGCCGGCAACGATCTCCCAGAAGCCGGGGCCGTGGCCGAAGACACGGAGATGAGCCAGCTCGTGGACGACCACGGTTTCGAGGGCCTCCGGTGGGGCCAGGATGAGGCGCCACGAGAAGGAGAGGCGCCGGGCCCGGGAACAGCTGCCCCACCGAGTCCGGGGGTCGCGAAAGGTGACTGCGGACGGCGCCACGGCCAACGCGGTGGCGTGGTGCTCGATTTCGCGATTGATCGCGGTGCGGGCCTTCTCGCGAAGCCACGCCTCCATGATCGCGGCGAGGCCCCGTGCCTCCGCGTTGCTCAGACGCACCACCAGTTCGTCGCCCGTGTCGCCCCCCTCGCGGCTCACGGTCGTGGGGCGCCGATCCCCGCCGGGAACGACCCGAAGACGATGAATTTCACCGCGGAATGGGAACCGGCCGCCGTCGCGAAGGGGGCCAAGCGCCGCCAGCTCTTCGCGCTGCCGCGCCTGCCGCTCGAGTTGCCTGCGGAGCCAGGGCTCGCGGCCTGCCACGAACGATTCCGCCAGCCGCTCGGCCTCGCCGCGATTTCGGGCCGCCCTCGCCGGCACGGTCACGACGATCACGCGGATGGGATCGACCGTGAGCCGAATGTGCCGCGCCCGGGTCGATCGCCGAAGCGTGCATTCGAAGCGGCCATCGGCAAGCCGTAGAGAAGCGCGCCACTCTGTTGTCGACACGGCCATCGGGCGAAGCGTAGCGCGACGGGGCCGCAAGTCGCTCCAGACCTGGGCGACAACGCGTCAGGCGGCCGTTGGCCCGGGGCACGGCGAACGGCATCTCGAGGCCCGGTAGCAGACGGTCCGGCGCGAGACCCAGCCTGCCGGCGGTGAGCCAGGTCGAAGGACAAGGGCCAGGCCGCCCGACCGGCTCCTTGAATGCACCCCAACCACGATAGCGGTCACCGCGAGTACAACCTCCCGAGGTCGGGACAACCTCTGGAAGTACCCCCCTCGCAGGACTTACGGGGCATCGTCTCAGCGATCGCGCGTTGAATATTTTCCGGGAGTTGCTCAGATGCACCGATAACGCCGTGTTGCCGGTGCGTAGCTGAGCCACCAAGAAGGATCCACAGCATGAGCATCCATCTGGCAGCACTGGCAGGGAGCTCCGACTTTCGGGATCGCCTGATCCGGGCCAGCGCCCCGGTGACCGCGTTCGTGGTGGTGGGTGCTCTCGTGGTCGTGGGGTCGCGGGCCGCCTTCAGCGCCACGACGGCCAACTCGGCGAACTCGTGGTCGTCGGGGACCGTCGTGCTCGCCGACGACGACAGCGGCAGCGCGATGTTCACCGTGACCGCCATGAAGCCCGGCTCCTCGAACGTGAAGTGCATCGCGGTGACCTACTCCGGCTCCCTCACCCCGGCCACCATCAACCTGTACGGGACCGTGGCCGGCAGCGGGCTCTCGACCTACCTGACCACCACCGTCGAGATCGGGACCGGCGGCTCGTTCTCCAGCTGCACCGGGTTCATCTCGACCAGCACGATCTACAGCGGCACCCTCGCGAACTTCGGCACGACGTACACGAACTGGGCGACCGGCCTCGCGACCTGGTCGCCCGCCTCGACCCCGGACTCGCGCACCTTCCGCGTCACCACGACCCTGCCGTCCGGCACCGGCAACGCGGCCCAGGGCCTGAACGCGACGGCCACCTTCACCTGGGAGGCCCAGAACCAGTAGCGCGACCTGCCCGACCCGGAGCTTCCGGGTGACTGGAGCGTCAGCATGACGGCCATAGGAGCGGCGGCCCGCCCGGCGATCGGGCAGCGTCGCCGCTTCGCCACTCTCGGCACGGCCGCGCACAGAGCGGCCGTCTTCGCGGCCACGTTCGTCTGCCACGTCGCGTTCTGGCTCACGGTCTGGGGCCTCGGGCCGGCGCTCTTCAGCTGGCATTCGGTCACGCTTGTTTCCGGGTCGATGTCGCCCCTCCTCGGCGTCGGAGATGTCGTCGTCGCCGAGCCCTACCATGGGAGCGTGCTCGGGCCGGGAACCGTCATCGTGTTCCACGCACCCGGGTCCGAGAAGCTCACGACCCATCGGATCGTGGCCGTCGATGCCGACGGCACGTACCGAACGCGCGGCGACGCCAACACCGTCGCCGACTCGACGCCGGTGCCGGCGTCGGCGATCGTGGCCGTCGGGCGCCTGCGTGTCCCCTTCATCGGACTTCCGGTGGCCTGGTGGCAAACGGGCAACTACCCGCCGCTGGTGGCGACCCTCCTCCTCCTCGCCGTCGCCGCGTTCTTCCGGAACGGCGGGCGGTCCTCTGACGACGACCCGCATCCTGCGACGAGCCGGCATGGCTGGTTGAGCCGGCTGGCCCGGATCGGAGCCGTGCTCATGGTCGTCGCAGTGGTCGCGACCCACTTCTCCGCTGCCGCGTTCGCTGCGACGGCGCAGAACGGCGGCAACGCCTGGAGAGCCGGCAACATCTTCCCGAGCGCCCGCTCGTCGACCGCGCGGACAATCGGTGATGCGTCCGGCGGGGGCACCCCCGCGAATGCCTCCGACCCGCTGTCCTATGCGGGCGATACCAAGACGAAGACAACCGGCAACTGGGCAAGCGCGTTCTCCTCCTCGCGCTATTTCCAGCTGGCGTACGAGGCGCCCCTGGCCGGCGGCCAGGCCGTGTCGGGCGCGGCCTTCGTGCTCGACTACGCCGCGAACGGTGCCTACGAAACGGCTTGCTTCTACTTCAACGTTCGCCAGGCCTCCACGTCCACCGTGCTCGCTACCTACGGGAGCGCGGCGTCACCGGTCGACTGCCAGACGGGCACGACGCTCAAGTCGAAGTCGACCGCGACCCCCATCATCACCACGACAGACATCGCGAACGACCTCGCGATTCGCGTCTACGCGACCGAGAGCGGCGCGAGGCCGATAACGATCGACCGGGCGACGGTGACCGGCTCGACGGCCTACCAGTCGTTCGTCCTGTACGAGAAGAGCTCCATCGACGCCTCGACCGGCACGGCGACCACGACGCCGTGGTCGCTTGCGACCGCGGACGGCACCGCCTACCCCAGCGCCGCGTACTGGACCAGCGCGTACAGCTCGGCGCGGTATCTGTCGTTCACGTTCGGCGCCTACGTCCCGACGGGCGCGGCCGTCACCGCCGTGACGCTCACCCACACCTGGAAGGGGTCGGCGGCCGGCAAGAACTTCTGCTACTTCATCCAGGTCTACAACGCGACGACGCTACTCGGCTCGCACGGCAGCAGCTCCGCGCCGTACCAGTGCGACAACACAGCCACGTATGTGACGGACACGATCTCACCGCCCGAAGCGGCGAGCGTTGCCAACGCGAACGCCGTCACGATCAAGCTGTACGCCTGGGACGCCAACACGGGCAAGAGCTCGCAGGACCTCCTACAGCTGGCCGTGACGTACTCGCTGCCGTAGGGTCCCGGGCGGCTACGCTCAGGGCCTCTGCCGATCAGCCCCGGCCAAGGTCCCCGAGCCTGCGGCCGGTTCAGGGCCTCTGCCGATCGGCCCCGGCCAGGGTCCCCGAGCCTGGCGCACAAGGTTGGCCATCCCGCGGGATCCGGACAGGCTCGGCATACCGTGCTTCCGAGGCACCTGGGCCGCGAGCTCCGGCGCCGCGCCTGCTTGCGTATCGGTCGTTCGAGGCGACGGCTTGCGGTCCCGGCAGTCGCGCTCGCAGGTCGCCAGGCCCGCGAGACCACGGCACCAACGAGTGCTCGCGATGCCCGGGAGCGACCGGATGCGGTATCATGCGGCCCGCTGGCCGGGGCTCGATCGGTCACCTGAGAGCCTCCGGAACCGACATCAGAATGCGCGGTCCGGCCAAAGCTTCGGACCAGCCGGACGCTCTGATCGAGCGCGGTCGCGTGGGGCTATAGCTCAGCTGGAAGAGCGCCTGCATGGCATGCAGGAGGTCCAGGGTTCGAGTCCCTGTAGCTCCACCAAATCCCTTCTACTTGCGTGCCGCGGGGTGCGGGTGCCCGGTGGAAACACACGCCTTCCGCCACCGGGACCGGGTGAGTCCGGATTGGATCAGGCTCCCGGCGGACTGGGAGCCGGTCCATTCGCCCAGAGCCGACGGAGCAGCCGAACGAGGGCCGCTCCGTGCACCGCCAGGGACGCCGGATAGGTGAAGGTCAGAGTCCGATCCGTGCCCCGCAGCGTGACCCGGGCAACGAGGGGCGAAAGGACCACGCTGACGCTCCGCAGCTCGTTCAGGGGTAGGCGTTCGGGCCTCGGGCCGACGACACCGACCTCGCGCCGGCTGAGCCACAGACCGAGGGCGTGGCGCTGACCTTCGCGGCGGGGACTGTACACGAAGGCTAGCAACTCCCCCGCTTCGTGCCGGGCCGCCTCCTGAAGTGCCCTGGCCTCGTCGAGCTGGCGAAACCGCCCCGCAGTTTCCTCCACGAACTCGACGACCCCGGCCGTGTAGACCCGCCTCAGCCTGCCCCGATTTCGGTCGGGCAAGAAGCGGGACAACAGGGACTCGAAGACCCGAACCTCCGCCTCGAGCTCGACCGGCACGGCCACGCTATGCCGGCCACCGGCGGTCTGGAGGACGAGTCGAAGCATGTCGCGGCCGTCTTCCACCCGAACGCCGGTGAGCTGCTCGACTGGCACCACGTCCACGTCAACACCCCAATCTGACAGATACGAGTCGGGGTTCATGTGGTCGACAAGCCAGAGGACCTCCCGGTCGGTCAGGAGCAGGAGCCCCGAACGGTGGTCGCGGCCGCCACGGACGCGGCTGAGAAGCCCGGCGTCCGAACGCCACGGCCGTTGGATCGAGTAGTGGAGGCGCTCGTCCGGATCGAGCATCCCTTCCAGGCCGCGGAGGAACCGCGGCGGCAGCCGCTTGAGGGAACGTTCAGCCCTGCTGTAGACGCCGCCGGCCTCGAGCGCCGCCGCCGACATGCCCTCCGGCGGCCGCCATGCAAGGCCCCCGGTGATCCGGCCGCGACCACGACGCTCCCGGAACGAGCGCCTCGCCCCCGCGGCGCGCTCCGACGCGTGTCTGGAGTCGATCCACACGGCATCCGGGGACACGCGGCCGGCGGCCCGGAGAGCGGCGTCGACGGGGAGCGTCGCACCGGGCAGTCGCGCCACCAGGACGCAACCCGGGGCGTCCAGGAAACCGCCGCTGAGCTCGGCGTCGATCCGGGCCCTCACGAAGCTGGAGGCCGGCAGCGCGACGAGCACGGGCACGGCCCGACCGTGGCCGTCGTCGGAATCGACCAGGAACGCCCGATCCGTGCCGAGCCACAGCCCGCCGGCACGGGCGCCCCGGATGACGATGCCGCCGCGCTCGAGATCGCGGTCATAGTCCAGGCCAGGGCCGAGCGCTTCCTCGACCTCGACCTCGACCTCGGCCAGGACGGTGTGCTGGGAGCGTGAGGGACTCAAGTCTGGTTCCCACCGCGCCGGAGATCGCGGACCACTTGCCTCAGCCGCCGCCAGCGTCCGAGCGCCCGAGCCGTTTCCCGGTCGCTGATCTCCGTCCGCCCGTAAATCGCCAGCTGGTAGTCGGCGGCCAGGTAACCGAGCGGCAACCGCGGCAACCCGGAGGTGCCGGCGCGCTCGGTGTGGCTCCGCGGCGTCTCGGCCGGCCGGCGCGCGAACTCGCCTCTGTCGGCAAGCTCGTCCAGGAGCGCGACGTATGCCTCGGCGGCGGACGCCGGAGGTCGCCGCCGGGCCACGGGCGAATGGATGGCCGGCAACGCAAGGTGGAACGTGAACTTCGGCCCGTGGATCTCCCGGTGCCGTTCCTCACGTAGTCGCGTGGCAACCGGCACGGCTGGCCGGGCGGCGACCAACCGACGGAATATAACCGTCAGCACGGCCCCAACGATGGCCAGTCCCAGCAGGACGACCAGGATGACCAGGACGAGCGGCGGTGAGCCGTTTGATACCCCGAAGGCAGAACCGCCCGGCGCGTTCGCCCCGCCGGCGCCCTCTCCGGCACCACTGCTTCCATTTCCGCTCAATCCCAGGCCGGGAAGCGAAGGCAGGTGGATTCTGCTGAGGAGCTGTCCGAGGGCCGAAGCCAGCAACGCAAGAAGGCTGCCGACCGGCGCAAACAGCGCGCCGATCGCCCCACCGACCGGGCCGCCCATCGCGGACACGACGTCCCGCGCAGAGGTCCCGGTCAGGAGCGCGGTCGGAATGGCGACGGCAGCGACCACGACCACGACGCCGGTTGCGAGCATCGGCCAGGTACGTCCGCCGCGGGTGTCCGAGCCCAGCAGCTCGAGCTCCCGCAGGCGAGCGTGGCCGATCGCGAGCAGCCCCGCGCCGACGCAGATCGCGGACCCGACGAGGGCCGGTCCGACGAACGAACCGCCGGACCCCAGCCGCAGCAACCACGAGGCTGCGAGCACGGGGAACGCATACGCGAAAGACCGGGTCGAGATCTCGATCTCGTCGGCCGCCTGCTCATGAACCGAGCCACGAATGACGGCGACACCGAGGAGCCAGCCCGCCGCGTGAAGGTGTAGCGTCCCGAGTAGATCGCCATGGGCGGCCATGGCGGCGCGAGCCGCCGGATCGGCCAGCCAGCCGAGAGCCCCGGCAAGGAGCGCGAAGGCGGTGATCCAGAGCGCCCGGGGCGCTCTGCGCGGGCGGAGTCGAGCACAGACGACTCCGGCGCCCGCGGCGAGACAGAACTCGATAAGCGACAGTGGTATCCCCGAACCCGCGCTCCCATACGCAAGGGCCAGATACGCCACTCCGACGAGACTGCCTTCGAACAGCCCGTCCAGCGCGACGGGGAGCAGGTCAGCTCGCCAGGACCAACGCATCGCTGGTCCGCCAGTCCGGTGTGAGCGAGCCGATCGTTCCCCTGAGTCCGGCCGCGCGGGCCTGCGCGACGGCACGATCGCCGTTCGGGCCGAGGCCGACAAGTTCAACGTTGTAGCCGGACCGGTCGAGGCCGGCGAGCACCGCCATGTACGGTTCGGGGTCGCGGGCCGTGAGCACGATCACGGTCGTGCCGGGCGAGATGGTCTGCGGCAGGCGAGCAAGGAGGTGCTCGAATGGGGCGGACGGGGTTTCGCTGAGGCGAGCCAGCATGTCTGCGATCGAGGCCAGCTGGTCTCGGCCGGCGCGTGGAGGAACGATTGCGAACCGATTGAGCGTTCGGTTGAACGCCGCCGCTGCGAGTCCGCACGACGCCCCCTCGGCGAGGGCGTGGCGCGCCAGTGACGCCGCCGCGACCATCAAGCCCTCGACGAGCTCTTCGTCGAAGTGGAGCGTCCAATGCGGGCCGGGGATTGTCTGAACGTCGAGTGCCACGAGCACTTCCAGCGCGCGGGATGGGTCGAACCGCTTGCTCACGGTTGAGCCCGTCCGGGCGGTCGCCCGCCAGTGGACACGCCGCATCGGATCGCCCGGCTGATACGGGCGGACCCCGGCGAACAGCGCCGGGTCCTCGAAGAGGCCCTGGCGTGCCCGCGAATATCCTGCTGGAGCATGTTGCCGGCTGCCGAAGCGGACGGGCAGGCTGCGCGGCCGAACAACGTAGGGGCCGCGATCCCCGTGCTCCTGCGTCGCCGCCCCGTGGCCGAAGAGGTCGGCGACCGTGACCCGAACGGGCCCGAAGGAGTAGACGCCGCGGTGATCGGCCACGATGGTGAGGTGGCGCACGACGCGTTCGTACCAGCCGACCGTCCAGCGGCTGCGCAGGACGGTGAAGCCAGGTCGCTCGCTCGGCAAGAGCGACTCCTCGCGCACGACCGCTCCCTGGGTCGCGAAGTCGTCGATCGAAAGCCATGCAAGTGGCAGCGGCTTGTCGTTCCACACCCCGATGTCGAGCGGCACCTCGTCACCCCAGACTGCTCGCTCACGGCCGATCCTCCGCTCGTAGTGGAGGTCCCGCAGCCCGAAGCGGCTCCAGAGCTCGGTCACTCCGACCGCGAAGAGGTCCAGGAGCCCGACGAGAACGAGCCCTGGTGCCGCCAGGCCGATGCCTGCGGCGACGAGGACGAGACCGAAGGCGAGGCCCGCTCGGGTCATCGCTCCGGCACCGGCACCGGCACCGGCACCGGCACCGAGCCGAGCACCTCGGTCAGCACACGCTCGACGGTTGCTCCGCGCAGCTGGCGGTCCACGTCGAGCAGCAGGCGGTGGCCCACGACCGGTCTGACGACCGCGACGACGTCGTCCGGCAGGACGAAGCCTCGCCCCGCCAGCGCGGCCCAGGCCTGGCTCGACCGGAAGAGGGCGACGCTCGTCCGAGGGCTCGCGCCCAGGCGCAGATCGGCGTGCGCACGCGTAGCTCGGACCAGGTCGACCACGTAGCCTTCGACCGCGTCGCTGACGACGATCTCACTGACCGCGCGCCGCAGCTCGAGCAGGGTGTCTCGGTCGACGATCGGTTCGATCCGGTCCAGTGGTTCCGTACCGCCACGGTAGCGATGGGCGATCAGCCGCTCGTCGTCCCGGTCCGGATAGCCCATGGTCACGCGAACCAGGAACCGGTCGAGCTGGGCCTCGGGCAGCGAAAACGTCCCTTCCAGCTCGATTGGGTTCTGAGTGGCCACGACCAGAAAGGGTGCCGGCAGCGGCCTCGTCTCGCCCTCGATCGAGACCTGCCGCTCCTGCATCGCCTCGAGGAGCGCCGACTGGGTCCGGGGGGTGGCGCGGTTGATCTCATCCACGAGCAGGACGTTGGCGAAGACCGGGCCGGCCACGAAGCGCAGCCTGCCGCCCTCGAGGATGCTCGAACCCGTGACGTCGCTCGGGAGCAGGTCGGGCGTCCCCTGGACGCGGTTGAACGAGAGGCCCAGGGATCGAGCGAAGGCTCGCGCGAGGAGAGTCTTGCCGACCCCGGGAACGTCCTCGATCAGGGCGTGACCGTCGGCCAGCATGGCCACGGCAAGCAGCCGCAGGGCTGGCTCTTCGCCCACGACCGCGCCTGCGACCGAATCGCGGAGATCTCGCCAGAAGCGGCCTATGTCCCGGTGACCGAGGATCGAGCGTTCTGCGGAGGGCGCGGCTGCCGCCTCGAGCGGCTCCGTCGTGCTCATTGTTCGGCCCCCGCCGCAGCGGTCGCCCGAGCTTCAAGTCGGTCGATCGCCCGTTCCAGCATATGGCGGTCTGCGTCGTGCGTGAGGAGCCGCAGAGCCTCCTCCAGGTTCACGAACGTCGCCTCGGCGAAGATCGGCTCGTGTTCTATGTCGCCGCCGATACGGCGGGCCAGAAACCAGTCGACCTGCTTTCGGTTCGTCGTGCCGTTGTGGCTCTTGAACTGGTATCGCGTGAACCCGAGCGCATCGTCCAGGGCAACTTCGATGCCCGTTTCTTCGCGGACTTCGCGGCTGGCGGCATCTTCGGGCGTCTCGCCCTGCTCGATGTGACCCTTGGGGAACGCCCATTCGTGGCCACGCCGAATGAGCAGGCACCTTCGCTCGTCGATCACGATCGCACCAGCCGAGTGGTGGAATACGTGTCGCGATCGGGAATCGACCATCGAGCCCATGGCTCGGCCTCCGTAGCGAAAAAGGCTTCCGGACCGGAGTCCAGAAGCCATCACCCGCAGCGCGGGAAACTGCGCGAGCTTCATCGCGCGTTCAACTGGCAGACATGCTAGCGCGTGCGGGTCACCCTGACTACTCGGGTGGTTCGGTGGCACCAACCGCCGGAATTCCGGGCGTCCGGTCGACGGTCGGATGCACGATCGAGGGCAGTGGCGGGCCGTCCGGCGACGGTATGGCATCCGCCGGACCCGAAGCCGGCCCGTCATCCCCCAGGGCAAGGTCTTCCAACGCGGAGACGAGCTCGATCAGCCGCTCCAGGGCCGGATCCAGCGTGTCGCGCAATGCCGGGTCCACGCGGCCGTAGGCTCGGAGACGGCGGCTCCCGACTTCGGCCAGGCTCTCCCAGGAGATCGTCATCAGGCCCGCGATCTCGCGGGCCGAGTCGCGCTCTTCGGGAGCCAGGTTGAACGCCCGGGAGATCGACGCGATCGTCGAGCGCAGGTCGGCCAGGATCGCCTCGGCGCGCGCACGCTCCTCTCGCGCCCACACCGGTCGACGTCGGCGGTAGAGAAGGCCCTCCTCGTCGCGATCGAGCAGACCCTCCACGCGGGCCAGGCGCTCCTCGAGCGATCTGAGCGCCACGCTCACGGCGCGCTCCTGGTTCACGTTGAGGCTCACGGACGTGCCGACTTCATCTGCTCACTCCGGTTGCCCGCCCGGCGCGCTCGGGGGTCGGCAAGTCGGCCAACGTGCCGGCTGAACCCGAGCGGGGAGTCAATCTCAAGGCTGCCTCCGAATCTCGTCCAAGGTCAGAGGCTGTCAGCGCTGGGACCGCGGATCGCCAGGCAGGGCACCTGCACGTGGCCGGCGAGCTTCCTCACCGGCCCGATCATACTGCGGGCCGAAAGGACCGCGACCTGTGGCTCCCGACCGCCGCGGACGACGAGACCGCCAGGGCCGAGCCGAACCCACGAAGGAGCAAGCCGTGCGACTGTTGATCGTCAGCGACCTCCACGCAAACGCGACCGCGCTCGAACAGGTCGTCGAGCAGGCCGACGCCGTGGTGGTACTTGGCGACCTGGTCGACTACGGGCCCGATCCCGAGGCGACGATCGCCTGGGTCCGCCGCAACGCCAACCACGTTGTGCGGGGCAATCACGACGAGGCGGTGGCCTCGGGCGCGCCGACCGGAGCATCCGAGCGCCTCGCAAACGTCGCCGAGGAAAGCGCGGCCTGGACGCGAGCGCAGCTCGGCGACGCGGACAGGCAGTTCCTCGGTTCGCTGCCGCTCCATGCAGAGTTCTCTTTCGCGGGCACCACATTCGCGGCCGTCCATGCGGCACCGTCTGATCCGTTGCGCCCTTACCTCCGGCCGGACACGCCGGACGAGCGATGGCAGTCTGAACTGGCTTCGGTCCGGGCCGAGTGGCTGCTCGTGGGGCACACCCACCTTCCGTTCATGCGTCGATTCGGGTCGCAGACCGTCGTCAATCCGGGCAGCGTCGGCCAGCCGCGGGATGGCTTCCCGCTGGCGAGCTACGTGATCTGGGACGACGGCGATGTGTTCCTGGGCCGCCGGCGATACGCCGTGGATGACGTGGTGCGCCGGTTGCGGGACGTAGACCTCTCCGCGCCCGGACGAGCGCGTCTCACCAGCCTGCTTCAGACGGGTTGGCGCTGACGACACCGCGGGCAGGGCCGGGCTGGCTCGCTCCTCGTGCGCGACGAGAGCCCCGGCGGAAGCCCGACCCATGGCCGACGAAGGCAGGCCAGCCGATCGCGGCCTCGCAATCACGCGGCAACCACACCACGCGGCAACCACACCACGCGGCAGCCACACCACGCGGCAACCACACCACGCGGCAGCCACACGAGGTCGCCGGCACTGCTCATCGGCGAGATAAGCGCCGTGGAAGGCGCCCTCGTCACACTCGGCGCATGGACGACCTTCGGCTCGGGGCCGTCGTGAGGGCAGTCCGACGGCGACGCAGGCTGCGTCAGCAGGACGTAGCGCGCTCTGCCGGCGCCTCGCACGCGACCGTTTCGCTCGTCGAACGCGGGCACTGCGAATACCTGTCGCTGGCGACCATGAGGCGAATCGCGGCCGCGCTGGACGTCCGAATCGATCTGGTCGCACGCTGGCGTGGCGGCGAACTCGATCGGCTGCTCAACCGCCGGCACTCACTGCTGGCGGAGAGCTTCGCCGCCTTCGTCACACGCGCCCCCGGATGGCGGGCCGAGCCGGAGCTCTCATTCGCCATCTACGGGGAGCGCGGCGTGATCGACCAGCTGGCATGGCACGCCGGGACCGCCCACCTGCTCCTGGCTGAGTTCAAGACCGAGCTGGTCGACATCAACGAACTCCTCGGAACCCTCGACCGCAAACGCCGACTGATCCGCCAGATCGCGGCGAGCCGAGGCTGGGCGCCGCAGATGGTCAGCGTCTGGTTGGTCGTGGCCGACACTCGGACCAACCGCCGCCATGTCGCCGAACACTCGACGCTGCTACGCAGCCGACTCCCCTTCGACGGCAGGCAGCTCCGAAGACTCGTCCGCAAGCCGACGACCGCCGCGTCCGGCATCGCATTCTGGACAGATTCAAACCCGGGTAGCACGAGACCGGGATCTCGACTCGACCCCGGCCCCGGACACGCCATCGCAGCAGATCGGGATGGCTCCGCAAGCGTGAGACTGCCGGCCTGAGAGATCCCGGTCGCCGCCGAGGGCCGGGAGCGGGTCCGCATCTTGCACCGGTGCTACCGGGGTTGGCAGATGGCAGGAATTGAGCTGCCGAGGTCTGGCGCGCGAGCGCAAGCCCTGCGCAAGCCCTGCGGCGCAGGACGGCCGCGCGGGGGTCTCGCACCGAATCCCCCGCCTCGGCGTCGACGGCGGCGCCCCCTCGGATAAACTGGAGCCCATTCGCGCGAGGTCGCCGCAGCCCCGGTCCCCCGCCCGAGACACTCAGCGAGAGGTCCATCGTGTCCGCAGCACAGCGCACCCGCATCGATCGTTACGATCCCGCGGCCTTCGAGCCGCGCTGGCAGAAGCGTTGGGCGGAGCTCGGCCTCCACGACACCGACCTGGGCGACGACACGCGGCCCAAGTACTACCTGCTGACCATGTACCCCTATCCCTCAGGGAGCCTGCACATCGGCCACTGGTACATCATGACCCCGACAGACGCGCTGGCGCGGTTTCATCGGATGCACGGCGAGAACGTCTTCCTGCCGATCGGCTTCGACGCGTTCGGCCTGCCGGCCGAGAACGCCGCCATCAAGAACAGGATCCATCCCCGCGAGTGGACCCTGGCCAACATCGACATCATGCGGCGGCAGCTGCGGACGATGGGCGCGACGTTCGACTGGAAGAGCGAGGTCGTGACCTGCGACCCCGGCTACTACCGCTGGAACCAGTGGATCTTCCTGAAGTTCCTCGAGGCCGGGCTGGCGTACCGGAGCAGCTCGCCCGTGGACTGGTGCCCCAACGACGGGACGCTGGCACGCGAGCAAGTCGAAGGTACCGACCGCCGCTGCTGGCGCTGCGGGGCGCGTGTCGAGAAGCGCGAGCTCGACCAGTGGTACTTGCGCATAACGAAGTACGCCGACGAGCTGCTCGACTTCTCCGGCATCGATTGGCCCGAGCCGATCCGGATCATGCAGACCAACTGGATCGGTCGGTCGGAGGGCGCCGAAGTCGTCTTCACGACCGCGCCCGACGACCACCAGCCCGGCGGCGATGAGCTGCGCGTCTTCACGACTCGCCCCGACACGCTCTACGGCGCGACGTTCATGGTCCTCGCGCCCGAGCACGCGCTGGTGCCGAAGCTGACCCACGCCGACCGCGCGGCCGAGGCCAACGCCTACGTAGCTGCCGCCGGCCGGGAAACAGAGATCGAGCGGATGTCGACCGAGCGCGAGAAGACCGGCGTCTTCACGGGCTCGTACGCGATCAACCCGGTCAACGACGAGCGCATCCCGATCTGGATCGCCGACTACGTCCTGGCCGGCTACGGCACCGGCGCGATCATGGCCGTGCCCGCCCACGACGAGCGCGACTTCGCCTTCGCCCGGAAGTTCAGGCTGCCGATCCGTCGCGTCATCGCCGGTCCCGAGGTCTCGGACGCGGAGGTCGCCGCGCCCATGGAGAGGGCCTTCGTCTCGCACGGGACCGAGGAACGGATGATCAACTCCGGACCGCATAGCGGAATGCCGGCGAGGGAGGGGTTCGCCTCGATCGTGGCCATGCTCGAAGGGGCAGGCAAGGGCATGGCTGCGGTCAACTACCGGCTGCGCGACTGGCTGATCAGCCGCCAGCGCTACTGGGGCACGCCGATCCCCGTCGTCTACTGCGACACCGACGGCATCGTGCCCGTCCCGGAAGACCAGCTGCCCGTCCGGCTGCCCGACGTGGTCGATTACGCCGGCCGCGGCGACAACCCGCTCAAGTCGGACGCCTCATTCGTCGACACGACCTGCCCGAAGTGCGGCGGCCGGGCCCGGCGCGAGACCGACACGATGGACACGTTCATCGACTCGAGCTGGTACTGGTTCCGCTATCTCTCGCCGTCCGATCAGAGCGCCCCGGTCGATCGATCGATCGAGGCCCGCTGGAGTCCGGTGGACCAGTACACCGGCGGCGCCGAGCACGCCGTGATGCACCTGCTCTACGCCCGATTCTTCACCAAGGCGATGGCCGACGTCGGCCTGGTCCACGTGCGCGAGCCGTTCAAGAGGCTCTTCAACCAGGGTCAGATCCTGGGCGCCGACGGCGAGAGGATGAGCAAGTCCCGCGGCAACGTCGAGGACCCCGACCAGCTGGTCGCGCGCCATGGCGCCGACACGGTCCGGCTCTTCCTGATGTTCATGGGACCGTGGGACCAGGGCGGGCCGTGGAGCCCCACCGGAATCGGCGGCATCAGCCGCTTCCTCAACCGTATCTGGACGACCGCGCTCGATCCTCAGGGCGTGGAGCCGGGGCACACCGAATCCGGCGCCCTGCCGGCCGGCCAGGACGCCGCCGCGGCCGAGAGGGCGCTTCGGGCGGCTGCCCACCGGACGCTTCGGACCGTCTCCGAGGAGTACGCCGAGCTGCGCTTCAACACGATGGTCGCCCACCTCATGGAGCTCTCGAACCTGCTGCAGCGCTACCGCGGTACGGAGGTCGCGGGCGGGGCGGCGTGGGACGAGGCCGTTCGGCTCCTGCTGCTCATGCTTGCGCCTGCCGCGCCGCAGATCGCCGAGGAGATCTGGGCGCGCTTGGCCGAGGCCCGCGGCGACGCCTGGTCGTCGATCCACGCGCAAGCCTGGCCGGCGGTCGACGAAGCGGCGGCAGCCGAGAACGAGCACGAGGTTCCGGTCCAGGTGAACGGCAAGCTGCGCGATAGGGTCATGGTCCCCGTGGGGATCGCAGAGTCGGAGCTCGAGCGCCTGGTCCTGGCTCGGCCCAGGATCGTGGCCGCCCTCGCCGGCAGGGCACCGCTGAAGGTGATCCACGCGGGCGGCAGGCTGGTCAACATCGTAGTGCGGTAGGGGCTACGGGGGCGCGCTTCGGTCGGGGCGCGCTTCGGCCGGGACGCGCGTCGGTCAGGCCGTCGCGACGAGGGCGATAAGCCGCGGATAAGCGGCCTCCGATAGGGTGCGGAGCGACATCCGCCGCTTGCGCCAGATCGGAGACGAGGGATGGGTACGAACGCGCCCTGGCAGGCGCTGGAGGCAGCGGACCCGGACGACACGAAAGCGACCCCAAACCGATCGCGGCCATCCGCGCTCCTGCCGATGCTGGCGGCCGCGGCAGCCATGCTGATCCTCTCGCTGGCCGTGGCAGCGTTCGTCGAGCTGCGGCCCGCCGGCCAGGTCGAGGTCGTTTCGGGGCCTGACGGAGCTGCCGAACCGGGAGCGACGGCGTCGCTGCCGACGGTCGTGGTTCAGGTGGCCGGCGCCGTGATCCGGCCGGGCGTCTATTCGCTGCCGGCCGGCTCGCGGGTGGCCGATGCGATCGGGGCGGCCGGCGGTTACTCCGCCGACGTGGACCCTCGCGCCGCCGAGACGAAGATCAACCTTGCGGCCAAGCTGCAGGATGCCCAGCTGGTCGTGGTTCCGAGACGGAGCGACGTCTCAAGCGGCTCCTCGGAGACGGGGGCCTCAGCCGCCCCGAGCGGGTCGGTCAACCTCAACACCGCCACGGCCGCGCAGCTGGACGAGCTTCCGGGCATCGGGCCGGCGACGGCGGCCAAGATAATCGCCTCGCGAGAACAGCTGCCTTTCGCTTCGGTCGACGACCTGGTCACGCGCAAGTGTTAGGTTTCACCCACCTACCGACAGGCCGCCTGACTGGCCGCCGGGTAAGGCAGGCCGCCCGGAGAAACCGAGCGGCTTGCAGGAGCGGGGGCGCTGTTCAGGCTAGCTAGTGGACGCCTTGTTGGCCGTGGAAGCGGCCAGCCACGCAGTGACGAGCTTGTCACTGGGCGACAACGTCACACTTACCCCGGCGGCGCGATTGCGCAGCGACACCCAGCCCGAGATATTCCTTTCTTCTTTCGTTGATGCAACCGGCAGGGTGGCTACCCGCCCCTTCCCTGGTTTCGAGAAGGTGTACGCGTCGTCCGTGCCCTCAATCTCGATGAGGTCCCCCACCGAAAAGCCCGGCAACGTGCCAGACTCGAAACGAAACACGCAGGCATGAAGCCGCATGAGGTCCCGGTAACCGGGATCCAGAAGAACATGGTCTTCCATCGCGGTGTTCTTCTGCGGCACGTTCGCGGCGACCGGCTCAGGCTTCAGCTTGTTCGTGGCCGGGTCGAAGCGGCGGACTTCGTAGATGGCGTCGTAGGGGATCTCGTACTTGGCGAAGACCTCCGCCATGGTCTCTTTGGTGGGCGCTTCCCAGATGCAGTAGGTCTTGTTATCGGCGAAGGCAACGTAGGTGCTGTTCCAGATGACGCTAGAGGGCAGCACCGGGGCTAACTGTTGGAGCTGCTCCTCAGCGAACGCAACCGCATGTACGCCGATGTAGCGCGGCATGGCAACGACCTCCTTGGCCCAATCAACAGGACCGTTCCGGAATACCGATGACCCGTAAGGTTGCGCGGCGTCAGGGCAAGTCAGGACGCCTGCTAAGTCACCGCCTCTCGGGGTGACGCTCCGCTCCTTGACCAACTTCCCCACCTCGGGGTCAAGGAGAGGCGACTCAGGCGGCGGGGTTGAACGTCACCTTGATCCGCTCCGCGCGGTTGCTGAGGGTCGCATACGGAGTGTCCTGAGACGCCCTGTAGCGGAGGCTGCCGCCGGACAACTCGGTGCAGCAAACGCACTTCTCGAGTTTCCAAGACGACACCGGCAGCGTGGCGACCCGGCCCCCGCCCGGCTTCGACACGATGTAATCCTTGTCCGTGTAGTCAATCGCGACGATGTCCCCAACAGAGAGTCCGGGCAACGCACCCTGCTCGTAGCGGTCGAGACGCCACACGACACCGGCATTGGTCCCCACGTTCGCCTCCTGCTCCGAGGCCGCGTCACAACCACAACGGCGCTCGGGTGCCCCAATTCATCTACGCGGGTCTGTCTCGCCAGTGGCTCGGCGCGGTCCCGGCGGCATGGTGTTTGGGCCGCGTGTCCAAGCTCCCCGTGTCTCGGCGCACATTCTCCCACGAGCGTAAATGCGGTTAACGGTTCCCCGACACAGCCTCTCGACTGGCCGGACCAAGCCGGGGATCGTCAGCGACGATCTGGTCACGCGCAAGCTCGTATCCGCCAGTGTGCTGGCCAAATTCCGCGACCAGGTCTCGGTGTGATCGGTTGACTCTGCCGCGGCCCGCCTGGCTCGCCCTTGGAGTGCTGGTAGCGGCGGGCACCGCATCTTACGAGCCACTCGGCGGCGACTCGGGGTTGGCCGTGGTCCTCGCCGTGGCATCGGCAGCGGCGTTGGGCGTCGCGTCGTGGGCGGCCAGAGTGGTGGGCCGCCGCGGCCTCGCCACATCGCTCGCGGCAGCCTCGCTCGGAGCCGCGCTCGTGGCAGCGCGTCTCTCGATCGGGCTGGTCATCGGGAGCGGCACGGCCCCGCCCGAAACCACATCGCTGCCGCCGGGCACCGGCCCGTGGCTGGCCGCCGTGGAGAGCGCACACGAGACCAACGCAAGACAGATAGCCACCCTCTCGCTTGCCGACCCGCCGGTGCGCTGCTCGGCGCTCATGCCGGCGTACCCTCGGCTGATCGGCGGGGATACCGTCTCCTGGTCGGGCCGGATTCAGGCTCTGACCCAGAGCGACTACGACCGGTTCCTCGCGGCGCAGGGGATCACCGCCAGCTGCGAGGCCACGACCCTGGCGGTGGTCCGCCACGACGACTCCCCGGCCGGCAGGCTCGAAGCTCTGCGTCAGTCGTCCGGCGATGCACTGCAGCGGGTCCTGCCCGAGCCGGAAGGCGGCCTGGCCGCGGCGATTCTCATCGGCCTGCGCGACCGGGTGGATCGAGACGTGGCGGCAGCATTCACCACGGCCGGCATAAGCCACATCGTGGCGATTTCCGGTTGGAACATCGCCATCGTGGCCGCCACCGTCGCTGCCCTGCTGCGCGGGCACTTCAGCCGGCGCCGGCGTGCCGTAGTCACCCTTCTGGCGATCGTCGCCTATACGATCTTCGCCGGCGCGTCGCCTTCGGTGGTGCGGGCGGCTGTGATGGCCGCCGTTGCCCTTGCGGCCATGGAAAGCGGCCGAGGGTCACGAGCGATGGTCGGGCTGGCTTGGGCGGCGGCGCTCATGGTCGTCGCCGAACCGGCGACCGTCGCCGACGTGGGGTTCCAGCTGTCGGCAGCGGCGACGGCGGGGCTCGTGGCGTGGGCCACGCCACTCTCGGGCTGGATTGCGGCGCGGGCGCCCCGAATCCCAGCCCCGCTGCGCGAGAGCCTGGGCGTGTCGCTGTCGGCCCAGGCGGCGACGCTGCCGATCGCGCTGCTCACGTTCGGGCGGCTGGCGATGGTCGCTCCGGCTGCCAACCTCGTGGCGGTCCCGATCGTACCTCCGGCCATGGCCGCCGGGGCAGCGGCATTCGGCGCGGGCTGGCTCGCGACCATCGGCGCGCCGACCTGGCTCGCCGGGCTGCTGGCCATGCCGGCGGTCATCCTCCTCAGGGCGCTCATCGCCGTTGCTCGAGCCGCGGCGGCCATTCCGGGCGCGAGCGAGACGCTGCCGTTTCCAGCCAACGTCGCCGCAGCGGCCGCCGCCACGGGCCTGCTGATCCTCCTCCATCGGACGTCGTCCAGGGCCAGAAGGTCGAACGACCGGGCTCGGCGGGGAAGAACCGCACCCGCACCCGCACCCGCACCCGCGACCGACCGCACGCGGAAACCGCGCCTCCGTCGAAGCTACGTGTGGGCGTTCGCCGTGGCGGCCCTTCTCCCGGTCGTCGCCGGCTCGGTGGTCGCGGCACGTCCGGACGGCAGCGTCCACGTCATCGTCCTCGACGTCGGACAGGGTGACTCGATCCTGCTCGAAGGAGATCGCGGCGGCCGGATCCTGATCGACGGCGGCCCGGACCCGAACATCCTCATGTCGGACCTGGACCGCTACGTGCCGGCGTGGGATCGGCGGCTGGACGCGATCGTCCTGACCCATCCACACGACGACCACGTTGCCGGACTGGTGGCGGTTGTGGAACGCTACCAGGTCGGGCGGGCGTTCGAGTCGGGCTGGTCCGTCGACACGCCGGCCTATCAGGCCTGGAAGTCGGCGCTTTCGGCACGCGGACTGCGGCCCGAGAGACTGGCCTCCGGCGAGGTCCTGAGCCTCGACGATGCCACGCTGCGGGTGCTCTGGCCGGACGACGGCACGATCCGCCCGAGCTACCTCGACCCGAACGCCACCGACAACCGCAAGACGAACGACGCCTCGATCGTCCTGCTTGGCGAATACGAGGGCCGGCGGTTCCTGCTGACCGGCGACATCGAGGAGGACGTCGACCCGATCCTGTTGGGCCGGGGCCTGCCGGCCGTCGACATGCTCAAGGTGGCTCACCATGGCAGCGCGACCGCCTCGTCGGACGTGCTGCTCGCGACCGTCCGGCCGACCGTTGCCGTCGTTTCGGTGGGCGCCGACAACCCCTACGGTCATCCGAGCGAAGCGACGATTTCGCGCCTGCGCGCCCATTCCTCGCGCGTGCTCCGGACCGACCAGGTCGGCACGGTCGATACGATGCTGGACAGGACGGCCGTCAAGGTGACGTCGTCCCGAGCGGCCGTCGACCCCGGCGCGACCGGCGTTTCGTCGGCGGTCGTGGCCGGCCCGTTGCGCCTCCTGTACGATTCCGCCGATGTCCGTTCCGAACCGCGTGGAGAGCGCGGCCCTGCTTCTGTCGCTGGAGCCGCCGGCATGGCTCCTCCGCCACTCGCGGGCCGTCGCGGAGACGGCGGCCTGGCTGGCGTGGCGGGCCGATTCGGCCGGTCGATCGCTCGATCGCCGCCTGGTGGAGGCTGCCGCGCTGCTGCATGACATCGACAAGATCGATCGGGTGAAGTCCCAGGTGGGGGGCTCCCTCACGCCCAGGGATCCGCCGACTGGCTTGCCCGCAGGGGTTACGGCGAGCTTGGCCCGGCGATCGCAGGGCATCCCGTGACGCGCCTGGCCGACCCCGCCTGGTTCGAGTCCTGGCTGGCAGAGGCCTCGCGGGAGGTCTTGATCGTCGCCTATGCCGACAAGCGGGCGGGCCAACGCCTCGAGTCGATGGAGGAGCGGTTCTCGTCGTGGGAGCGTCGCTACCCACCGTCTGAGCGGGCTCGGCGTGCCCGAGGTACGTGGACCGCGGACACGCTCGAGAAGGTGCGGGAACGCGCGGGGGAGCTCGAGCGCCGCGTGTGCGAGCTCGCCGGGACGGCGCCGGCAGACGTGCATCGTCTCGAGTGGACCGGCCGCGCCATCGTCGTCCGCCCGGCGCCCCGCCCGGGGTCCGGCGCGAAGCCCAACGCCGAGGAAGGCCGCCGCTGATGCCCCAGACCGCGCCCCTTGGCTACTACTGGGGTGACGATGCTTACGGGGTCAACCGCGGGCCGGACGCCCTCGCCGTACGGCTGGCGGGAGATGGACCGCCGTTGGGCCGTGTCAGGCTCACCGGCGCCACCACCTCCGCCGGCGAGATAGCCGAGAAGGTGGCCACGGCAACGCTGTTCGGCGGCGGCACGCTGGTGGTCGTGGCCGAGCCTCGGCCCCTGGTCGAGAACAAGTCACTGGCCGCGCTCCTGGTCGAGACGTTCGCGGCGGTGGCGTCGGGCAACGGCCTGGCCTTCATCGACACCGTCGACGGCACGGCCCAGCGACCGGCGTCGCTCAAGACCCTGCGCGAGGCCGTAGCGGAGGCCGGCGGGGAAGTGCGCGAGTTCAAGGCTCCGACGCGTGACGGGATGGCCCGTTGGATCGGCGAGCGCGCTCGGGAACGAGCCATCCGCATCTCCCCAGCCGCTGCCGCTATGCTGGCAGAGCGCGTCGGCGCCAGGGTCAGCGAGAAGGACATCGACCGCAGCCGCCAGAGCGAGCTTGCGCTGGCGGAGCTGGAGAAGCTGGCGCTGTACCGACTCGACGAGGAGATCGGTCCCGAGGACGTCAAGGCGCTGGTCGCCGAAGCCGTGCCCGGGTCCAACTGGGCATTCCTCGATGCCGTGGGCATGCGCCACGCCGAACGGGCCGCAGATCTCGCTGATCGCCTTGCGGATGTGCCGGCTCCGCTCTTCGTCACGCGCCTCCACCGGCGAATCAAGGAGTTGATCGACGTCGCGGATCTACTGGCTTCGGGTGAGTCTGAACCCGAACTGATGCGGACGCTGGACATCAAGTCGTCGTTTCGGGCCCAACTCCTAGCTCAACAGGCTCGGGCCTGGACGTTGCCTGAGCTTGAGGCGGCCCTGGCCGGGCTCCTGGAGCTGGATTCGTCGCTCAAGAGACACGCCGGCGAAGACGACCTGCACCGCCGCGCCGTAGTGACGCTGTGGATTGCGGAAAGAGTCCGACGCCCCGACAGGCGTTGAGCGGCCGTGGACAGGCGCGAGTGCCGGCTTCGCCGGGGCACGCGTGACAGGATCAGGCTCGACCGACCAGTCGGCGACCGTCGACCCAGCCGCGCCATCCGTTGACGGCGCGCACCAGGGCCCAGTCGCCGGCGGCCGCGTCGACGACGAGGCCGAGCCCGGGGTTGAGAACGACCAACGGCTGACGAGATGGGTCGGGGTAATCCCACGCCGGCAGCCCGCCTGCCGGAACGAAGTGGGTTGGAGCCCACGACGGAACCTCGGGAGATTGCCCGGCCGGCTGTGCCTGCTCGGCGGCCGGCTGCGCCTGCTCGGCGGCCGGCTGGGCCTCCTCGGCGGCCGGCTGGGCCTCCTCGGCGGGCGCTACCTCGGCCACAGGCTCCTCAGCGGCCGGCTGGGCCTCCTCGGCGGGCGCTACCTCGGCCACAGGCTCCTCAGCGGCCGGCTGGGCCTCCTCGGCGGCCGCTACCTCGGCCACAGGTTCTGCGGCGGCCGGCTCGGCCTGTTCCGCCACCGGCTCCTCGGCGACCTGCTCTTCGGCGCCCGGCTCAACGACGGGTAGTTCCTCGGCCACGGGTTCTTCGACGGCCGGCTGGGCCTGTCCTGTCGTGTCTGCGCCGACCCCGGGCTGGTCGAGTCCTCCGACTTCGACGATCGAGCCGAGCCGCTGCCGCAGCACCTCGACCGTCTCGGCCGTGTGGTCGTCGTTCGGGCCGATGACGTGCTCGACGCGGCCCATCAGATCGTAGTCGCCGTCGAGCCAGCCCCACGCCACCGAAGTCGGGTCCGGATCGTTGTGGAGCGCCTCCAGGTAGGCCCTGGTCCGGCCCATTCGGGAGGGTGCCTCCTGGCCGATTCCAATCCAGACTGCATGCCGTTCGGCGGGAGAATAGGCGGCAAGCTGATCGACCAGCGAACGAAAGTCGGGATCCGGCTTGTCGAGCTCACGCCAGATGAAGGCCCGCGCGAGCGGCTCCCAACCCGCGGCAACGGCATACCAGGGAGCGTCGGGTGCGGGCAGTCCGAGCCTGGCGCGCAGGGCCGCCGCTGCTTCGCGAACAGACGGCTCAGAATCCTCCTCACGACCGGCGAGCATCCTCGGGACGCCCACAGCTGCCAGATCGAACATCGTGAACTGGCCCAGGGCGGCAAAGGCGTCACGCCTGACGTTCCCGTCGGCAGCGTCGAGTCTCTCGGTGATCGGGGCGATAGCCCGTGGGTCGCCGGCCTGGCCGAGCAAGCTCACGATCGATGACGCGGCCTCAGGATCTGCGCCCGGGAGAGCGCGCATCAGCGGCTCGACGGCCGAGGTGCCGAGCGCCTGTAGTTCTCCGTAAGCCCCCGCCTGCGGTGAGCCCGTAGTTTCGAAACCTTCCGCGCGGACGCTCAACTGGGCGATCAACTCATCGATTGTGGCCATCGGCGGTTCCCCACTTCGCAGGCGACGGGTGGTCGGAGGGCACGAACCAACGACTCTCGTTCGTTCGGTCCCCATTGTCGCGCCGAGGGCGGTCGGATGCGAGCCCAATGTCGAGGTGAGCGCCACGGGGCGTCTGCGCCGCGGCCGTCAGCCGGGATCCTCCGAGATCGACGATGCGTCTGAGCGTGGGCGCAGATGGAAGGCCACGCCGTAGACCTCGCCCGTCCCCGGATCCACCCGCGGGGCCACGGTTATCCGCCAATCCTCGGCTCCGAGGCGAATCCAGCGCGCCGCCGGCCGGCCGCGAGCGAGGACGGCATCCAGTGCGGCGAAGGCGCTGGACGGCAGATCGACGAGCCCCTCGCGCGCGGGCATACCGACGGCTTCACTGCCGAACGCAGCGACGAACGCAGGGTTGCCGTAGACGACGATGTGTCCCGGCCCTCTGCACATTCCGGCAGGGCGCCGGACCGGGCAACTGCCACCCGAGGCAGGAAATGCGGCGGCGCGATCTGGCTCCATGCCCTCGATTGTGCGCCGCCGGCGCAAGCCGGGGTCGTGCCGGACTCCGCAAGGCCGGCAGGCAAAGAGAGGGCGGCCGCAAGTTGGTCGGGCAGACAGCGTCCGGGTCAGTCGGCGCCCGACCAGGCCCTCTCCTGGACGACGTGATCGCTCTCGATGGCGAAGACGCAGCGTCCCTGGCGCAGATCGAGCAGGCCCACGAGTTCCGGGTCGATGTACAGCTGATGACAGTCCTGGCACAGGCCGCCCGGGATGCCGAAGCACAGGCGCTCTGTTCGATCGCGCAGCCGGAAGGTCGTGTCGAAGCGGCTGCTCACAAGGCGACTTCCGCAGCGGGGGCAGAGTTCGCGGACCTGGGCCATTGCACCCGACCTCACACCAGGCGGTCGCTCGACCGCTTCGATGGCGACATCCTACGGGCCGCCGCTTCCCGGGTATATGACTCACTGGTACCGCGTCATCCGTACTGGGCCGCAGCCGTGATGGAGGGCGCGGAGGGTTCGGGGCGCTACCGAGCCTGCTCCTGATAGCCTTCTTGGATGGACCGCCGCCGCATCGTTGGCATCGGGTTGGGCGCCCTGGCAGGGGCTGCCTACGGCACGGGACCGCTCTTCTTCAAGGGCTACGTGTACCCGGCCGGGGTGGACTGGATTGCGATGCTGGTCTGGCGCTTCGCATTCGCGACCCTCGTAAGCTGGATCTGGCTGCTCGTCCAGCCGCGCGCTCGCGCGTCTCTACGGGCGCTCGACCGCCGAACCGTCGCCCGACTCCTGTTCACCGGCACCTTCTTCGTCGTGAACGCGAGCTTCTACTACGCCGCCATCGAGAGGATCGACATATCGCTGGTAGCCATCCTGATGAGCGCCTATCCGGCCCTCGTTGCGGTCCTCTCCCTGCGCCTCGGCTACAGGTTCGAGGGCAAGCTGGCCTGGGGGTCACTGGCGATCGTCGTCTTCGGGAGCGTTCTCACGATCGGCGGCGTCAACGCAAGCACGAACCGCGACGGGATCTTGCTGGCCCTGCTCTGCCCGGTCACATACTCGGTGTACATCGTGCTCACCGCCTGGATGGCCGGCGAGCGGCCCGGCCAGACGGCGGATATGCGGTCCAGGGGCAGGGGGGCCGAGGTACCGCCGCCGGTGGCGGGGGCGGTCATGATGACCGGCACCTGGATTGCGGCCCTTGCCGTTGGCCTGTTCGCCCGCCAGCCGCTGCTGCCGACGCAGATCCCGTCGGCCGCCTGGCCCGGCCTTGTCGGCATCGGGGTCTTCGCAGCCGCCATCGCAATCCAGGCCTTCTACGCGTCGGCCGCGAGGATCGGGGCCGCCCAGGCTTCGCTCATGGCGACCGTCGAACCCGTCGTCGTGATCTTCCTCGGGATCACCTTCCTCGGCGAGACCTTCGCGCCGATTCAAGTGGTGGGGGCAGCGGTAGTCCTGGCCGGCGTGCTCCTGGCCCAGTTCGCGACGCCCTCCGAATCTCGGCCGGTGGTGCTGGAGGAGCCGTAGCCTGGCTTCCGGGCAGGCCGGACGCCGGTGCGCGCCCGCACCGCTCCGGAGCGAGGTCGAACCTTTCCGGGGCGCGGCGCCGCGGATGCCGAGCGCGACGCGGCCTTGCCGAAGCGCATTGCCACAGCAGGCCGAGCGCGCCGGGGGCCTTGCCGAAGCGCATTGCCACAGCAGGCCGGGAATCGCTACGCTTCCAGCTGATGCGGCCGGCGTCCTGGCTCGGCCCGCGACGGAGAATCACCCGACACATGGCGACTCTCTACGCCCAGGTCGAACGGATGCGAACCGCCCGCGACAACCTGGTCCGGATGCGCAGCCGACTCGAGCTCTCCGCGCCCCCGCCCGAGGAGCTGCCCCGCCGGCGGGAATGGGTGGGCCGGGAGATCCTCGCCCACGTCGATGAGATGCTGCCGTACTGGCTGGGCGAGATCGAGCGGGTGATCGCCGGGCCCCTGGAGCCAGTGCCGTGCGGCCGCGGGCCGACAGATCTCGTTCGGATGCTCACGGTCGACCGGGACCGCACGCTGCCGATATCCGAGCTCTACGCCCGGCTCGACAACTCTCTCGAAAGAGTCCTGCGGCGTCTGCTCGAGCTGGACGAGCGCCAGGTCGCCCGGCGCGGGCTGCTCAAGGGGCGAGGAGAGATGACGATCAGGGAGATCGTCGATGTCATGCTGGCAGGCCATATCGAAGACCACTGGAAGCAGATGGCCGTTGCGCTCGACTCGGAGGCGGCCGTCCGGGTCTGACGGCACGACCTGGCTGAGATCGCGCGGAGTCACCCGCGGGTGGCGAGACGAAGGGGATCACGATGGCAGTAGATGGTCCGACGAGGCCAGATTCGGGAGCGAGTGCCCCGCGAGGCTCCTCCCCGGAGCCCGATCTCAAGAAGAAGCTGGCGCCCCTTTTCAACCCCCCTCGCGAGCCCGTCCTGGTCGACGTCCCGGAGCTGGGCTACCTGATGGTCGACGGGCATGGCGCGCCCGAGGAGTCGGCGACCGAGCCGTCGACCGAGTTCCAGCAGTCGTTCGGGGCCATCTTCCCCGTCGTCTACACAATCAAGTTCAGGCTGAAGCGGGATGGCCTGGTGATGCCGCTCTTGCCCCTCGAGGCTCTCTGGTTCACCGGCCGGGACGGGGGCTTCGACATGAACGTCCCGCCCGAGCAGTGGGGCTGGCGGGTGCTGATGGCCGTCTCCCACGACGTCACGCCGCAGATATTCGACGAGGCCGTGGCCGAGGTCCGGCGCAAGAAGGGCGACTCCGATGCCCTGAGCCGGCTTCGCTTCGAGCGCTGGCGCGAAGGCCGCTGCGCCCAGGTCATGCACATTGGACCGTATGCCGAGGAACGGCCGACGATCGAACGGCTCCACGCCTTCATCTCCGATCAGGGCCTCCGGCAGCGGGGCGCCCATCACGAGATCTACCTGGGTGACCCGCGGCGGGGCGATCCGACCAGGCTCAAGACGGTCCTTCGCCAGCCGGTCGAGTGAAGACTCGGTTCGAGGAGGGAAGCGGCGCGGAAAACCTGCCGGGTCGGCCTCGGGGCGGCGCGGAAAACCTGCCGGGTCGGCCTCGGGGCGGCGCGGAAAGAGGCTCGATCTAGCTCCAGTTCCCCCGGACGCGTCGGCCCTCTTCCTTGACGATCGCACGCAGCATGAAGCCAACGTTCGCCGGCCGCTCGGCCAGGCGCCGCATGAAATACGGATACCACTCCTGCCCGTACGGAACGTAGATGCGGACCGTGTAGCCCCGGTCGATCAGCGTCCGCTGAAGATCCCGCCGAATGCCGTAGAGCATCTGGAACTCGAAACGGTCCCGTCCGATGCCCTTCGACTCGGCAATCTCGATCGCTTTCGCGATCAGCTTTGGATCGTGCGTGGCAAGGGCCGGATACGCGTCGGCCACGAGCAGCCGCTCCATCAGCCGGGCGTAGTTGGCATCGACGGCCGACTTGTTCCGGTAGGCGACGCTGCCGGGTTCGTCGTACGCGCCCTTGCAGAGCCGGATGCGACCGCCGGCGGCGATGATCGAATCCACATCTGCTGAGCTGCGCCTGAGGGCCGATTGGATGACCACCCCGACCTGCGGGTAGGCGTCGTGCCCCGCACGCCAGATCTCGAGAGTGGCGTCGGTCTGGGTGTGGTCCTCCATGTCGAACCGGACGAAACCGCCCACGTCGCGCGCCGCCTCGACGATCCGCATCACGTTGGCCCGGGCAACGTCACGGTCGATCTCGAGGCCCATCTGGGTCAGCTTGAGGCTGACGTTCGGGTCGAGGCCGCCCTCCGACAGAGCGGCGATGGTCGCCAGGTAGCGCTCGACGGCCACGGCCGCCAGCTCGGGTGAGGTAACGGACTCGCCCAGGACATCGACCGTGGTTCGCAGCCCAGCGTGCTTGAGAGCTGCGATCGCCGGCAGGGCCTCCTCGAGCGTCTCGCCGGCAACGAAGCGCGCCACCACAGGACGGGTGAGTGGGCTGCGAACGGCCAGGCGAGCGACTGCCCGCCGGTGCGATAGCGAGATCAGCAGCGAGCGCATCGTCCGTTGCGGTGCGAGTCGGACGTTCTCGGCGAAACTCATCGTTCAGCTCTCCTCGGGCTGTCTTTCGGAAGCGGACGTGGATCCCGGTGTAGATTCGGCCGCCTCGGCCGCCCGAGCGAACTCGGCGACCCTGGCCGCCTCCTCGCGCTGGAAGGCCTCGAGTCGACCGCGTCGGTGGGCATCGACGGCGGCCCTGATGGATTCGATCGGCGGCGAACCCCTGGCCCGACCGTCGGCGTCGCGGTAGACGCGGCAACCGAAAGCGATGGGCAGCTCTGGCTGGGCTACGACGTCATCGCCATTGACCCTTATCGTCGGCGAGCCCTGGAAGCCGAGGAACTCGGCGTCGTCCGCGCCGGTTACGAAGACCAGCTGGATCGGGACCTCGATGATCCCCTTGCCGAGGACGCTCTCCAGATCGCGACGCGCCTGCTCAAGGTGCGGGCAATCCTCGACGGCGAGCAACTCAACTCTGAGGTCGGCCATCGCCGCAGCCTACATCGAGTCGCGGAGAAGAGTGCGGCCGGCATGAGGTCGCCCGACGGAGCACGGCGCAGTCCCGGCGGCCAGGGTCAGCCCGCGCCAACGCCGGTCAGCCCACGGCCTCGGTCGCGCGCAGCCACGGCCCCAGCAGGATGCTGCGGGTGCTGCCGTCGAGTCGGCTGCCGAGTGCAACCGCCAGCGCAGCGTCGACGATGGCCTCGCTGGCCTCGCCCTTCACGAGGACCCGGTTGTCGTTGTCGCCCCAGTAGGGGATCGAGTTCGTGCCGCGCAGGACCCACGTCATGGCCCTGTCGCGCACTCGGTCGAGTTCCTTCGCCAGGCCGTCCCGAGCGCCAATCTCTCGAACGGCCGCCCAGGCGTACTCATGGGCCTGATGGCTCGTCGATTGCCAGGCCGCCCGCATTGCCAGGAGCTGGATCTTGTCCATCCGATCGAGCCGTTCGAAGAAGACTGCCATCTCCGGTGTGTCGACTAGATTCACGCCCCGGCGTCGTCCCCACATCGTTTCGGCCGGCTTCCGCTATTCCTCGTCCGCCTGCTCCAGCAGGTGAAGCCGCAGGAAATCGATGCAGCGCCTCCAGGCGTCGCGGCGGTTTTCGCGCTTCTTCCAGCCGTGCGGCTCGTCGTCGTACCAGTGGACCTGGTAGTGCTTGCCTTCGATCTCCAGGGCCTCGACGATCTTCTCCGTCATGAGCGGGGATACGCGCTTGTCCTTTCGGCCGTGGAGGATGAGCAGCGGCGCTTCGATCCGCTCGGCCCGATAGAGCGGCGAACCGCGCCGATAGGCAGGCGCAGCCGCCGGGTCGTCGGGCTTGCCCATCATCCGCTCGAGATCGATTCGACCCGGGCGGTCGCCGTGGCGGTAGCTCTCGGCAATGTCCGAGTCTCCGTAGAGGTCGATCCCGGCCCGCCACAGCGCCGGCTCCTCTGCGAGGACGCACAGCGTCATGTAACCGCCGTACGAAGCGCCGTAGTGAGCCAGGCGGCCGTCACACCACGGTTGGGCTGCCGCCCAATGGGCGGCGTCGATGACGTCGCAGGCGTCGGCGTGGCCCCACTCGCCCCGGTTGGCCCACCTGAATGAGCGGCCGTACCCGGTCGAGCCGCGGAAGTCGACCGACAGGAAGGCCACACCCGCCTCCGCCACGAGCTGGCGAAACGGCATCCAGTCGCGGAGCGCCTGATGCGTGGGCCCGCCGTGCGAGTGGATGACGCAGGGAACGCGCGTCGCCTCCTCCCCAACGGCGCCCGCGGGCAGGCAGAGCGTCGCTTCGACGATCAACCCGTCCCGAGCTTCGAAGGCGATGCGCGTCCCGGCAGCGAAACGAGCGGTATCGACCACGGCCGGCAGCGACCGGGTCAGCTGGCGCGGCCTGGCAACCCGGGCCGCGGCCTCCGGCATCGGCAGCAGCCACAGGTCTTCCGGCAGCCGATCACTCGATCCGATGGCGACGATGGCAGACGAGTCGGGCAGCCAGCCTGCCGCCATCCATACGCCCGCGAACGGGTTGAGGACGGCCAAACCCGGGTTGCCGGCCGAACCTGACTCACCCGACGACAGGCCAACGGTCGGGGAGCCACCGGCCGCGAGCGAGTCGGTGCCCGTTGTGGCAGGCATGTGCCCGACCAGCAGGTCGACCAGCCCGTCGTGGATCTCAACGCAGACGAACCGCTTGCCGTCCGGCGAGGGTAGCGGAACGTAGCCCCAGCCACCGCCGGGCTCGCCGTGTTCGCGTCTGCCGGTCGTGAGAGTCATCCGGTCCTTGCCGTCGGCCGATAGGCGGACCACCTGGAACCAGCCGTCTCCGTCCGAGATCATCAGCAGACCCGAGCCGTCGGGCAGCCAGCGCGGCCCCGTCTCCCAGGCCTCGTCGCCTGCGATCAGACGTTCCCGGCCCGTGGCAACGTCGACGACGTATATCTGCGAGGTCAGCAGGTCCGGCAGCCGCTGCGACGTGACGGCGATATGGCGGCCATCCGGCGACCAGGCGTAGTCTTCGACGTCGACGCCGGTCCCGGTCAGGGGCAGCGGCTCGGGCGGGCGCGGGCGGGTCGCCGGACGGCCCCGCCGCGGCACGGGTGCGTCCACGACCCACAGCTGATCCCAGCCTCGGCGGCGCGAGATGAAGGCGATCTGATGGCCGTCGGTCCGCCACCGCGGCGAGCGGTTGCCGGCCGGATGTTGCGTCACGAGAGCCTGGTGCGAGCCCTCGACTTCGATCATCCAGATCGCCTCGTCGCGGACGAAGGCCAGCCGGCGACCGTCCGGCGACCACTGCGGATCCGACGCCGGCTTCTCCGTGGCGGTCAGCTGCTCGGGGTAGCCGCCGCGGAGGGGCATCAGGAAGATCTGGCGGGCACCTGCGGCCTCGGCCGTGAAGGCCACGCGGCGGCCGTCCGGGGAGAGCCGGAATTCGCGCGGCGACTCGACGGCGGCGGCTTGCTCGATCGTGAGACAGTCGCGCGAGGCCCGGCGCGCGCGGCCGTTCTCGATGACTCCGTGGCCCGGCTCGGCGACGGCCCTCCCCTCCCGCCCCGATGCCGCCGGTGCCCCGCGGCCACTGCTCACGTCTCGGCCCACTTCAGGGCCACGAATCGGTCTTCCTTCTCGCCCGGCCTCGGAGCCGGATCGACCCGGACGAACGTCTCAGTGCCGAACATCTGCTCCAGCTGAGCGCGCGCCTCGGGGTCGTTCCACTGGCGGCCGCGCATCTGGCTGTCGTGGCAGGCCAGGGCGGCCAGCTTGCGTTCGACGACGGGGACGATCCGGACGACGGTCGTAATTTCCTCATCGGGACGAGCCAGCGCCTCGATGGCTTCCTGCTGGCGCCGGTCGTCCTCGGTCGGCGGCGCAGCGTTGCCGGAGCGGCGCCGCTCCTCCTCCATGGCGGCCCGCATTCGCGTGACGGCCGACCGCGGCATCGTCTGGTGGTAGAGCGCGACCGGCCCGCCCTCTTCCGCAGCCGCCCGGCGATATGCCGCGGTGGCCACGGCCGAGCACGTGGTGTGGTCGGCGTGGCCGTAGACGCCGCCCGGATCGAAAGTCACGATGACCGCCGGCCGCAGTCGTCGGATGATGGTCAGGATCCGTTCCACGACCTCTTCCCTGGGAGCGCGGCTGAGCGAGCCCTCCGGCGCGCCCCAACCCTCCATGCCCGAGTCGCGATAGCCGAGGAAGATGGGTTCGGCGACGCCCAGCTCGCGGCAGGCGCAGGCCAGCTCCTCGCGGCGAATCTCAGGGTCCAGCGAGTGGTCGACTCCCATCTCCCCCGGGCGTCCGCCCTGGTCGCCGTTGGTGGCGCACAGGACCCAGACCGGGTTCCCGGCGGCCGCAGCGAGGGCCATGACTCCGCCCGCGCCGTAGCTCTCGTCGTCGGGGTGGGCGAAGATCGACAGCAGGCCGGCCGGCGCCACGGACTGGTCCGGTTCGTTTTGGTTGGGCACGTCAGCCTCCGGTTTGCCTGCTGGTCGACGCCCTCGGGCGGGCTCTACTATTCACCGGCCTTCCGTTGGGCGCCCTTCCATTCGCCGTCCGTCTTCTCGTCGCCCCGCCGGGCGGCTCCTCGTTCAGCCCGAGGCCGTTCTCGAGGTCGGCCCCGAGTTCCACGGTTCGCCGATAGGACGCCCAGACAGCATCCGACAGAACCGTTCGCAGCCGACCCGATTCGAGCTCGTGAAGCGCCGCGGCGCTCGTCCCGCCGGGCGAGGTCACCATGTTCCGCAACACGGCCGGATGCTGGGCGGTAGCCTTGGCGAAGGCCGTGCTGCCCTCCAGGGTCTCGATGACGAGATCGTGGGCGATGTGGCGCGGAAAGCCGAGGTGGACCGCCGCGTCGATCAGCGCCTCCATGACGAGGAACACGTACGTCGGGCCGGTGCCGCTGACCGCAGTCGCCATCTCCACGAACCGCTCGTCTTCGACCTGGAGGTCCGAGCCCAGGGCGCGCAACAGGGTCTGAGCCTGGTCGCGCTGAAGCTCGGTCACCTCCGGGGTGGCGTACCAGACCGTCATGCCGCGCCCGATCTGGGCGGGTGTGTTCGGCATGCTGCGGACCACCTCGAGGTGTTCGAGCAGGTTCGTGAGGACCTTGCAGGTAGCACCGGCGACGATCGATACGACAAGCTGGGTCGGCCGCAGGTGACCGCCCAGCTCGCGGCCTACCCGGGTCAGCGTTTGCGGCTTGACGGAGAGAAGGACCACATCGGCATTGCGAGCGGCTTCGAGGTTCGAGGCGACCATCCGAACGCCGTACCCGCTCGCCAGCTCTTCGCGACGATCGGCCCGTGGCTCGCTGCCGATTATCTGAGCCGGCTCGACCAGCTTGCCCCGAAGCAGCCCGGCGATGATCGACTCGGCCATAACGCCGGATCCGATTGTGGCGACGGTTCGGCTGGAAAGCGGCGACATGTCGGCGATTATAGGCACGGCTGACGGTCGAGGAGGGCCGGTTTGGCGCCTAATTGCCGCTCTGGGTCACCGGATAGGACCGGCATGGGCGGGGCCGGAATGTGGCCCCAGACAGACGAGAGCCGGTCGCCGAGGGAGGAGAGCGACCGGCTGTGTGATCTCGTCTTTGCCCAAGAGGTGTTCGGAGGAGGAGGAACTGACGCGAATAGTGCCGACTCAGGCTGAACTTATCCTGAAAATTCAGGGCCCGGCTACAGAATCTGTGGCCCTTCCACCAGCGGCGTCCAGCTATCCGGCGGAGACGTGTCGACGAAGCCCTCCGGGTCGAGTATCTCGGCCAGCATGGCCACGCCATCCACGACGCGCGGACCCGGCCGGCTGAAGTAGACGGGCTCGACGAAGAAGACCTGCCCGCGCCGAACTGCATCGAGAGAGTGCCAGGATTCCGGCCGCTCGGTCTCGCGCCAGGCCGCCTGGGCTTCGAGGAGCGTGATCCCCGCCGGCGCGAACATCAACATCTGCGGGTCGACCGCCTGGATGGCCTCCCAGGTCGTCGGCGCGGGGGATTCGCCCTCCCGGCCCAGCAGGTCCCAGCCGCCCGCTCGCCGAACCTGCTCCGGAACCCAGCGGCCGCTGGCCATCAGCGGCGACAGGCCCTCGAGCATCACCACGCGCACCGGCCGGAGGCCCGAGTCGTGGCGGGCCACGACTCCCTGCTCGATCTCGCCGATATCCTCGCGCAGCGCTTCGAGCAGCTCCACGGCCTCGTCTTCGGCCTCTGCCATCGCTGCGACTGTGCTTATCGAGTTGAAGATGCCCTCGAGCGTGATCGGGTCCAGGGCGACGATGGTGGGCGAGACGGCCAGGCCCACCAGCGCCGCCTCGAGCTGGCGCGAGCTCGGCCCCGAACCGCCCTCCCGGACGATGATCAGCTCCGGCTCGACGGCTCGCAGCGCCGCTCGATCCAGCTCGCTGGGCCCGAGCTCATCGTCCGGGCTCCAGACATGGGCCGTCGCTGCGCCCAACGGAACCCGACTGCCGACCGGGCGCGTGACTACCGCCACGCCCTCGATCTCCGGCGGGAAGTCGCACCGATGGCTGATCCCCACGAGCTCATCGCGGAGTCCCAGTGCGCAGACGATCTCGGTCGCGGAGGGAAGGAGGGACACGATTCGCACCGACAAAGTCTAGCCCGAGCCGAAGGGAAGCCGGCTTGCGACCGGGTCGGACTGCGGCGCCGGGCGCGGCCAGGCTGAGCGGTCTGCGAGTTCTCCGGATACCCGTGAGCGAAGGCTCCGGGCTGCAAGCTGGCCATCTGCTAACCCAGGTAGCAGGAAGCCGGGTATCGAAACTGCGGGGACGTCGAGGACGCTCAAGGACGGCGCCGGAATGCCTCCACCACGCTTGCGCTGGCGCCCCGTGACTCGCGCGGGCAGCCCGCCGGCCGCGGATCATCGCCCCGTGCTACCCCCGTTGGCAGATGGCAGAAAACGCGTCAGGCCCGAGACGGATCGGGCCTGATCGCGCGCATCGGGCCGAATCGGGCCGGACGCATCGAGCCTGATCGCGCGCATCGGGCCGAATCGGGCCGAATCGGGCCGGACGCATCAGTCCAGGTCCCGCGCATCGGGCCGAATCGGGCCGGACGCATCGAGCCGGGTCAGACACGCGGCGCCGGGCGCGGCGTGGGCCGGAGCCCGAGCCTGAGCCTGCCCGCTCACGAGGTGCGCCCGTCGCCCGCACGCAGGCTCGCCCGCGCGTGCCGGGGTACAAGAACGCCCGGCCGGCCGGCCGGGCGCTCTATCGATTGGCGCGGGAGGTCAGGCCGGCTTGGCGGCGTCGACCATCTTGCGGGCGGCGTCCTTGTCCGTGTACCAGAGAGCGTTGATCTCTGTGTAGACGGCCCATTGGGCGGGCAGGGCCTCCTCGGTGAAGATGGCGTTGACCGGGCACTCGGGCTCGCAGGCGCCGCAGTCGATGCACTCGTTCGGATCGATGTAGAGAGTGCGGTCGGCTTCCCCATCGTCATGGATGCAATCGACCGGACAGACGGACACGCATGCCGTGTCCTTGGTGTCGACGCAGGGCTCGGCGATCACATAGGTCATCAGGCTTCTCCTGGAGTCGTGGATTCTTCCTCAGACTGGAGGCCCAGCGGCACTCCCGACGCTCACCCTGAGCGTACCACGGAGCGCCCCTCCGGCGGGGCCGACCCTGCGACCGAGGCGCCTACATGTGCGGCTCGTACTCCGGGTCGAGGTACTTCTCCGGGTCTTCCTCGAAGTCGAGCTTGCAGCCGCGGCTGCAGAAGTAATAGGTCTCGCCGTTGTATTCGAACTTGAGGTCGGAGGCCGTGTCAACCTCCATCCCACACACAGGATCTCTCGCGGACGCCATCCTTATCCTCCGGCCGACCGGCATGTCCCATCGTCGATGACCACCCGGACACCGCGTCGCCACCCCGAGTCTACGCCCGGCCCCGTCTGCCCGCCTCCCGATGTGCTTCCCCGCAGTGTCGGCAGGCGCGGGAACGAGGCTCGTTGACCGGCCGCGAGAAGTCTGACGATGTCCCGATGGGCGGGCATTACCTCAACGAGCGGCGTAGGATGCGACCCATGGATCCCAAGCTGGTCGCGGACGCACGGAGAACGCTCGAATCCGAGCGCGCCCGACTCAGGCTTGAGCTCTCCGAGGAGGTCGAACACCCGCGTGTTTCCCACGGCGCGCAGACGGCCGCCGCCACGGAAGTGTCCGAGAGCCAGCGCGGCCAGCAGCTCCGCGAGCGGGAAGAGCAGCACCTCGCCCAGATCGAAGGAGCGCTGCGGCGCGTCGACGCCGGGGCGTTCGGGCTGTGCCTGGCGTGCGGCAAGTCGATAGCCCCGGAACGTCTCGAGGCCCTGCCGTGGGCCGAGGACTGCGTCGACTGCCACGCCAGGAGGCGACGCTAGCCCCGTCCGGGCACTCCGCCCGCGCGTCCGGCAGCCGCCATTACCTCCAATCCCATGAGGCTCACCAACGGGTTACTGCGACGCGCTCCGGAACTCGTTGGCCATTGCGCTCCCTCGACGTGTGGCATGCCGCACTCGGATGCTACCGCCGGCAGCGTCCACGAGGTCGCCTATACTCGCCCGATGATCGGCTTGATTCTGGGCGTCGTCATCCTCGTGGTGGTCGTCATCGCGCTCGCGATAGGGGGCCGGACGCGGCCCGACGGTCGCTTCGAGCGCATCGTGCGGTGCCGGGCTGGGCACCTCTTCACGACGACCCTCGTGCCGGGCGCTTCCCTCAAGGCGGTGCGGCTCTGGAACGTGCGGTTCGAGCGCTGCCCGGTGGGCCGGCACTGGACCATCGTGAAGCCGGTCGACCCGTCCACCCTGAGCCCGGAGGAGATCGCGGCTGCGCGAGTCCATCACGACGTCCGCTTCCCGTAGGCGTCGGGCGCGGCCCTCGCAGGCGGCAGATTGAGGGCTGATGACGATCGCCGTCACACGCGCTTCCTGCTCCCTCGCCACCGGCACCGCTTTCGTTCGCTGCTGACACCGGCACATTGTCGAGTTAGAATGCACTTCTGTTCAGACGTGAGGATTTGCTCACGCGTCTCTCGGGAGTGCCGCTGTTGCCCGAGAACCTCGGCCAGGACGAGTTCGAGCTCCTCGCCCGCATCGCCCACCGCTACTACACCGATGGGCGCACGCAGGAGGAGATCGCCCGGGAGTTCGCGCTATCACGCCCCAAGGTGCAGCGGCTCCTGGAGCGCGCCCGCTGGTCGGGGATCGTCGACATCCACATCGAGACGCCGCCCTGGCTCAACCTCGACCTGGAGGCACGGCTGCGCGAGACCTTCCGGCTGACGGACGTCATCGTGGCCGCCCGACGCGATGACCCGCAGTCGCAGCGCGAGGAGGTGGCGAGGAGCGCGGCCCGCTACCTTGAGCGGCGGCTCCACGACGGCTGCGTGATAGCAGTGAGCCACGGCCGGGACACGGCCGAAGTGCACCGCTTCTTCCGGCCACGCCACCGGGTCGACTGCACATTCGTGAGCGCAATGGGCGGCTCACCGCGCCTCGACGAGCCGACGAACCCGAACGACATCTGCCGGGCCCTCGCGGAGCGCGGGGGGGGCCGGGCCGTCAGCCTGTATGCGCCGGCGTACGTCGAGAGCGCCGAGATGCGCGATCGCCTCCTGGAGCAGGACGCGGTCGCCGGCCCCCTGCGCCTGGCCGCGAACGCGGACGTGGCTCTCGTCGGCATCGGGGGCACGGACGACGCCTGCACGATGGTTCGCAGCGGCTGCTTCTCCAGGGAGGAGATCGCCCGGCTGCGTGGAGCGGGCGCAGTCGGCGACGTCCTCGGGAATTACGTGGATGCGCAGGGACGGCGGATCGCATCGCTCGACAGCGGCCGCCTGATCGGCTTGTCGATCGACGACCTGCGCCGCATCGAGACCGTCGTGGCGGTCGTCAGCGAGGCCGAGAAGCCGCCGGCGATCCTCGGCGTGCTCCGAGCGGGCGTCGTGGACGTCCTCATCGTCGATGGGGGCAATGCCCAGGCCGTCCTGGCCCTGACTGGGACCCCCGACGGCACGAGCCCGGCCGACGGGGCGGTCCGCGGCACGAGCCCGGCCGACGGGGCGGTCCGCGAGACCGTGGGAAAGGAGGTGGTCGGCCGCAGAGCTTCCGAGGTCGCAGGCAAGCCCAGCGCCTAGGTCCCCGCAGTCGCGTCCCACCAAGAAAAGGAGGTGTGCGCGTGCCGGTAGTGCCAACCCGCGAGATCCTCAACCGCGCGTTCAAGGAACGCTACGGCGTAGCCGCCATCAACATCATCAACGACCTCTCGATGGAGGCCGTCCTCGCCGCCGCCGAGGAGCTCAAGGCCCCCGTCATCCTCCAGACCTCGGTCAAGCACGTGAAAATGACCGGGCTCGACGCGATGTACGCGATGTGGGTGGAGTACACCCGGCACGTCTCCATCCCCGTCGCCCTCCACCTTGATCACTGCCCGGAGCGCGACGTCATCTCTGCATGCCTTGCCAGGGGCTGGAACTCGGTCCTCTTCGACGCCAGCAAGCTGTCGGTCGAGGAGAACAAGCGCCAGTGCGCCGAGGTCGTAGCCGAGGCCCGCCGCTTCGGCGCCGACGTCGAGGGCGAGATCGAGGGCTTCAAGCGCACCGAGGAGATGACCGGCGACGAGGCCGAGCATGTCCAGACGCTCGAAACGGTCGTGGACTTCGTCAAGGCGACAGGTGTCGACGTCTTCGCGCCCGCCATCGGCAACGCGCACGGGATGTACAAGACCACGCCGCACCTCGACAGCCAGCGGGTCACCGACATCGTCCAGGCGACCGGGGTCCCGGTTGCGCTCCACGGCGGCACCGGCATGACCCCGGAGCAGTTCAGCGACCTTATCGCCCGTGGATGCGCCAAGGTGAACATCTCCACGGCGCTCAAGATCGCCTTCATGAAGTCCGGCTACGACTTCATGACCGAGCACCCGGGCGACTACGACCCACCCAAGATCTTCACCGCCCAGCGCGCCGCCGTGATGGAGATGGCGAAGTACCACATCCGGCTGTTCGGTAGCGAAGGCAAGGCCTGGACATGAGCGCGCTGGTCTTCGACTGCGACGGCGTCCTCGCGGACACCGAGCGGTACGGGCACCTGCCGTCGTTCAACCAGACGTTCCGCGAGTTCGGGCTCCCTCTCGAGTGGTCGGAGGAGGAGTACGGGCGAAAGCTGCTCATCGGCGGCGGCAAGGAGCGGATGGCCAGCGAGCTGACGCCCGATTTCGTGCGGGCGAACGGCCTGCCCGCCGACCCCGACGAGCTGGCGGCCGAGGTCGCGAAGTGGCACAAGCGGAAGACCGCTCTCTACACGGAGATGGTGGCCGCGGGGAGGCTGCCGCCGCGGCCGGGCATCCGGCGGGTCATCTCCGACGCCCAGGACGCGGGCTGGAAGCTGGCGGTCGCATCGACGTCCGCCGAGGCTTCGGTCCATGCCATCCTCGAGTACGCGGTCGGCAAGGAGCGCGCCGATCGCTTCGACGTGTTCCTGGCCGGCGACTGCGTTCCGAAGAAGAAGCCGGCACCCGATATCTACCTCCTCGCGCTCGAGAAGCTCGGCGTCGACCCCGCCGAGGTGCTCGTCGTGGAGGACTCGCGCAACGGGCTCGAGGCGGCCTACGCTGCGGGCCTGCGCTGCCTCGTCACGGTCAACGGCTACACCGAGAAGGAGGACTTCAGCGAGGCGATCCTCGTCGTATCGTCCCTGGGAGACCCGGATGGGGAGCAGACGACCGTCATCGCCAACCGCTCGGCCGCCCGGCCGGGCGCCCACGTGACGCTCGCCGACCTGGAGGCCTGCCTCGCCCCGCAGCTCCGTCCAGCATCCCTGTAAGACAAGTGGAAGGAGGTCCCTATGGCTAAGGCGTCGATCGACGACGTCGACCTCGTGCTGAAGACGATGGCCACCACGATCGTCGACAACGCGGTGTACTTCGCCCAGCTCGACTCGGTCGTCGGGGACGGCGACTTCGGCTACTCGTTGCGCAACGGGTTCGAAGTCGTGGTCGCCGACTACGACACCTTCGACAGGTCGAGCGTGGGAGCCGTGCTCAAGAAGATCGGCCTCACTCTCGCCGCCAAGGTCGGCGGAGTCTCAGGACCGATCTGGGGCACGGCCTTCCTCCGGGCGGGCGGCGCGGCCGCCGATCGGACGGAGCTCGCTCCCGAGGACGTGATCGCGATGTTGCGGGCCGCGATCACGGGGATCATGGCCCGCGGCGGCGCCTCGCTGGGCGAGAAGACGCTGCTCGACGCCCTCGTTCCGGCAACCGATTCCCTGGAGGCGGCGATCGGCGACCCGGCGATGCAAGGCGACCACGGCGTCAAGGCGATCCAGCGGGCCGCGGACGTGGCGGTGAAGGCGGCGGAA
>JBEKVD010000009.1:0-57386 GCA_049514315.1 Candidatus Limnocylindrales bacterium
GCACCATCTCACGGCCACCTTTGCGACCAGCCTCGGTCCCTTCATCGACGCCCAGCTGGTCGCCATCCTCGATATCTGGGCAAGACCGACCATATCTCCCTGACCTATCGGGCCGGGCCGGCCTCCGGCTCGGCAGACCTCCGGCTCGCTACCGTCCGGCTGCGGTAGACTTCGCCTGCCGAAGCAGCCGTCGTTTGCCTGGAGGATCGCCTCGACCATGTCAGCCGAGGATCTGCGCGCCAAGATCCGGGAGATTCCCGATTTCCCCACACCGGGCATCCTCTTCTACGACATCACCACTCTCCTGAAGGATGCCGCCGCATTCAAGGAGGCCATGGACCTGATGATCCAGCCTTACCGCGACGCGGGCGTCAACCTGGTCGCGGGCATGGAGTCGCGCGGCTTCATCTTCAGTGGGCCGATCGCGTACCAGCTGAACGCCGGACTGGTACCCGTCCGCAAGCTTGGCAAGCTGCCGGCGGAAACGGTGTCGGTGGAGTACGCGCTCGAGTACGGCTCCAACACCCTCGAGATTCACAGGGACGCGATCCGGCCCGGCCAGCGAGTGCTCATCGTCGACGATCTGCTGGCCACCGGCGGTACGGTCCGCGGGACCATCGAGCTGGTCGAGCGGCTGCACGGCGAGATCGTGGGTCTGGCGTTCCTGGTGGAGCTGCTGTTCCTCAAAGGCCGTGACCGCCTTCAAGGTTACAAGGCGACGAGCGTAATCCAGTACTGATCCGCGGATGGTTTCGTGAGAGTCTCGGGTTGCTGCGTCGAATCGGTCTTCTCGGGGGCGGGTGACGTCCCCGGAACGCCTCTGTCGTCGAGTCCACTGCCTTGACGGCCGGGGCCCTGACTCGCCGCGAGCACGCGATGGTCGCCGTCGAGACGGCCGATCGATCGATGCTGATGGCCTTCCTGGAGACCGACCGGCTCTACTCGGCCTACGCCCTGTGCGACCTGGACGACCGCGAATTCCTCCGAACCCGCTGGGGAGTGGCGCTGGTCGCGGGCCAGCCCGTTGCCGTAGTCCTGGAGTACGCGGGTTACTCGCCCCAGCCGGTCTTCGTCATGGGCCAGAACGCGGGCATCGCGGCCGTCCTGGGCGGCGTCATAAAGCCGCGGACGGCGTTCGTCGCCGCCCGACGGGAGCACCTGGCCGCGATCGGGGCCAGCTATCGGATTGAGCCCGGGCCGCCGATGCTACGAATGTGGGTCGATGCCGCACATTTTCGGCCCTTCCCGGCGGTAGTGGAGCGGCTCCTGCCGGTGGACATCGGTGAGCTGAATCGCCTCTACCAGCTCGGCTTCGCAGCGTGGCTGCCGGCGACGGCCATCGGCGACGGGCTGTACTACGGCGTCCGGGTCGGTGGCCGGCTGGTCTCGGCCGCGGGGACGCACGTCATCAGCCCCGCCGCGAGGCTGGCCGTGGTCGGGAACGTAATGACCCACGCTGACTTCCGCGGCCGCGGTTATGCCACGGCGGCGACAGGCGCAGTCACCGCCGACCTGCTCCAGTTCTGCGATCAGGTCGTGCTCAACGTGCGGGCGGACAATCCACCGGCGCTCGCCGCCTACCGACGTCTCGGCTATCAAGTCAGCATCACATTCGAAGAGAGGCTGATCCATCGCAGCGAGCCGCTCTGGAGCGGCTGGGGCGGAGCGGTTCGCCGCATGTTCGGCCGCAAGGAGTCTTGAATCTGATGGCCATTCCGACCCAATCCACAGTCCCGCCCTCTCGGCCGGGCGTCAACCTGTCGAACTTGCCGGGCCACGACGTCGCCGACCTGGGCCTCGCGGCCGACGGGGTGCGACGAATCGAATGGGCGGAGCGCGAGATGCCGGTCCTGCGCCTCATCCGCGAGCGGTTCGAGCGCGAGCGCCCGCTTGACGGGCTGCGCCTGGCGGCCTGTCTCCACGTGACCACGGAAACGGCCAACCTGGTTCGCACTCTGAAAGCCGGCGGCGCGGACGTGGTGTTGTGCGCCTCAAACCCGCTGTCGACGCAGGACGACACGGCCGCGGCGCTGGTCGTGGAGTACGGCATCTCGACCTACGCCCGCAACGGCGCCGACCGCGACACCTACTACCGGCATCTGAATGCCGCCGCCGATACCCGGCCAAACATGACCATGGACGACGGCTGCGACCTGGTGACGCTGATCCACCGTGAGCGCCCAGGCCAGCTTTCGGAGATCCTCGCCGGGACCGAGGAGACCACCACGGGCGTTATCCGGCTCAAGGCCATGGCTGCCGACGGCGCCCTCGGCTATCCGGTCGTTGCCGTGAACGAGGCCCTCACGAAGCACCTGTTCGACAACCGCTATGGCACCGGCCAGTCCACCGTCGACGGCATCATGAGAGCCACGAACGTGCTCATCGCCGGCCGCCACGTCGTTGTCGCCGGCTACGGCTGGTGCGGCAAGGGCATCGCCTCGCGATTCCGGGGCATGGGCGCGCAGGTGGCCGTGGTCGAGGTCGACCCGGTGCGCGCCCTCGAAGCGCTGATGGACGGCAACCTCGTCATGCCAATCGGCGACGCCGCGGCCTGGGGCGAGGTATTCGTGACCGCGACGGGCGACATCCACGTCATCCGAGCCGAGCATTTCAAGGTCATGCGCGACGGGGCGATCATGGCCAACTCGGGCCATTTCGACGTCGAGATCGACCTGCCGGCCCTGCGGGAGCTCGCCGGCGACCGAATCAGACCGGTCCGAGAGCATGTCGTGGAATACGACCTGGGTGACCGCAAGGTCCACGTTCTCGCCGAGGGCCGGCTCGTCAACCTGAGCGCGGCCGAGGGCCATCCGGCGGCGGTCATGGACATGAGCTTCGCCAACCAGGCTCTCTGCGCCGAGTACCTCAGGCGCAACCACGGGGATCTGGCCAACGCGGTTTACGATGTCCCGGAGGAGATCGACGCAGAAGTGGCGCGGCTCAAGCTCGCCGCCTTCGGCATCGTTCTGGATCCGCTTACGCCCGAGCAGGCCGAGTACCTGCGCTCCTGGCAGCACGGCACCTGATCCGATCGCCGTCAGCGGGCCGATGCCTTCGTTGCCTTCTCCGCTCCTCGCTCACGGACGTTGAAGTCCGCTCGCTGCGGCGCTCGGGCGGCGCCTCGGCCTCCGCCCGCGGACGGCGATCGGGGCCGCGGCGCTCCGGTCAGCGGGCCGATGCCTTCGTTGCCTTCTCCGCTCCTCGCTCACGGACCTTGAAGTCCGCTCGCTGCGGCGCTTGGGCCCCGGTCAGTCGGGCCCGCCCCGCGTGCTACGCTTCGAGGCTGCATCGCGCGCCCGATTGCACGCGATCAGTTGAGCGCTCGGAGGCCGTCCAGGGAGAACGATGACCAGCCTTCTCGACGACTCGGGTTACCTGTTCACGTCGGAGTCCGTGACCGAAGGCCATCCCGACAAGATGTGCGACCAGATCTCGGACGCGATCCTGGACGCCATCCTGGCCGAGGATCCGAACGCTCGCGTGGCCTGCGAGACCGCCACCACGACGGGCCTGGTGCTTGTGCTCGGCGAGATCACCACCTCGACGTACGTGGACTTCCAGGCCGTCGTCCGCGACACGGTCAGGGAGATCGGCTACACGAACGCCGAATGCGGTTTCGACTACATGACCTGCGGGACGCTCGTTTCCGTCAAGGAGCAGTCGCCCGACATCGCGATGGGTGTCGACGACGCCCTGGAGACGCGCGGCGACGGCAAGTCCACGTCGGCCAGACATGAGCTGGGCGCCGGCGACCAGGGCATGATGATCGGCTTCGCCTGCCGCGAGACGCCAGAGCTCATGCCGCTGCCCATCGCCTTGGCCCATCGTCTGGCGCGCCGCCTGGCCGAGGTTCGGAAGAGCGGCCAGCTGCCCTATTTGCGCCCGGATGGCAAGACCCAGGTCACCGTCGAGTACGACCACGGCGTACCCAGGCGAGTCGCGAACGTCGTCGTTGCCGCCCAACACGACCCCGACGCAGACATCGAGAAGCTCCGCGCCGACATCATCGAGTCGGTGATCATGCCGATCATCCCGGCCGAGCTGCGGCTGAAAGACCCGGTGATGCACGTGAACGCCACGGGCCGGTTCGTCATCGGCGGTCCCATGGGCGACGCGGGCCTGACCGGCCGCAAGATCATCGTCGACACGTACGGCGGCATGGCCCGCCACGGTGGGGGCGCCTTCTCCGGCAAGGACCCCACGAAGGTCGATCGATCCGCCAGCTACGCCGCTCGCTGGGTGGCGAAGAACGTCGTCGCCGCCGGCCTGGCCGACCGCTTCGAGATTGAGCTCGCGTACACCATCGGCGTGGCCCACCCCGTTTCCGTTTCGATCGAGACGTACGGCACCGAGAAGGTCCCCGACGAGCGGATCATGGCCGCCATCCAGAAGCACTTCGACCTGCGCCCCGCGCGGATCATCGAGGCCCTCGACCTGCGCCGGCCGATCTACCAGCCCACCGCATCGTACGGCCACTTTGGACGGACCGACCACGACTTCCCATGGGAGCGCACCAACAAGGCGGCGGCCCTCGCCGGCGAGTGCGGGGTGGCGTTGCCCGAAGCGACCGGGCGCTGATCTCGTGTACGCGGTCGTCCTTGCGGGCGGGGTCGGAACGCGACTTTGGCCGCTCAGCCGGCCCGAGAGACCCAAGCCGTTTCTTCCGCTGCTGGGCGATCGAACGCTGATCCAACGGACAGTTGCCAGGCTGAGTCCACTCGTTTCGCCGTCGGATGTGTTCGTCGTTGCCGAGCGGCGCCACCTCGGACTGGTCGCGGAGCAGCTGCCGGAGGTCCCGGCTGCGAATCTCTTCGGCGAGCCGGTGGGCCGCAACACCGCCGCGGCCGTGACCCTGGCCGCCGAGGCCGTGGCCCGGCCGGACGACGAGGTCATGCTCGTGCTGCCGGCGGACGCCCACGTCGCCGACGAGGCGGGTTTCCGAGATGTCCTTGCTGCGGCTGCGGAAGTAGCCCGGGGCGGTTCGCTGGTGACGCTCGGCGTGACCCCGGATCGCCCGGAGACCGGCTACGGGTACGTCCTTGCGAGGCCCCCGGCGCGGGAGGTGGCCGGCCGCCCGGTCTTTGCCGTGGAACGGTTCGTGGAGAAGCCATCCCCCGACCGGGCGGCAGAGCTCATCGCCACGGGCATGGCGAGCTGGAACGCCGGCATCTTCGCCTGGACTCGAGGCACGATCCGAGACCGCCTGGCTCGCTACGCACCGGACATCATGGGCCCGGTGCGGGCCATCTTCCGGGCCGGCACGACGGCCGACCTTGATGCCGCCTATCCATCGCTGCGGGCGACCTCGATCGACTACGCGGTCATGGAGCCGGCCTCTCTGGCCGGCGACGTTTCGGTCGTACCGATGAGCGTCGGCTGGAGCGACCTCGGCAGCTGGGCGGCGCTTCGGGATGCCTGGCGAGACGCCGCAGCCGGCTCCGAAGCCGGGCCGGCCGCCTCCACCGCCAACGCCGCCGCAGGTGCGGGCGTGGGTCGCGGCAATCGCCGAGACATCGGCTCGACCGACAGCCTCGTGCTGGCCGGAGATCGCCTCGTGGTCACGATCGGCCTGAACGACATGATCGTCGTCGATACGCCGGAAGCCCTGCTCGTCTGCTCGGCCGAGCGTTCGCAGGACGTCCGCAAGATCGCCGAGGAGCTCTCGAGCCCCGGCGCCGCGCCCGCAGCAAAGCAGGAGGAGAAGCCTTGAGCGAGGAGCCGGTCGGTTCGAGCGCGGCCCGGGCTGCGACGGATGAGATGGCCCAGTCCGGGAGCACAGCCATCGAGGCGACGCGGATCGTCTTCGGCACGGACGGCTGGCGGGCGAGGGTTGCCGACGAGTACACGTTTGCCAGCGTCCGCAGGTGTGCCCAGGCCGTCGCAGAGTACGTCCTCGCCCGTGGCGAGCAGCACCGCGGCATCGTCATCGCCTACGACCGGCGGTTCGCGAGCGAGGATTTCGCGGCCGCGGCCGCCGAGGTCGTCCTGGCCCACGACATTCCGGTCGCGTTCGCGGCTCATGCCGTGCCGACGCAGATGTCCTCGTTCGAGGTGGTCGAGCGGCGAGCCGCCGCCGGAATCGTGATCACCGCCAGCCACAACCCCTGGACAGACAACGGCTTCAAGGTCAAGTCGCCCACCGGCGCCGCGGCCGGCCCGGAGATGCTGGCCGATATCGAGGCCCGCATCTCCGCCGGCGCCGGCAGGGTCATCGAGCGCCGGCCCCTCGCCGACGCCGAGGCCGCCGGGCTCGTCGAGCGATACGACTCGTTCGACGCCTACCGCGAGTTCCTGGGCCGGAACCTCGACCTGGAGCGACTCCGCGCCGCGGACATGGATTTGCTGGTCGATCCCCTCTACGGCTCGGGCGCGACGTGGATCCCGCGCCTGCTGGCCGGCGGCCGGATCCGCGTGAGAGAGCTGCATTCCGAGCGAAACCCGTACTTCGGGGGCATCAACCCCGAGCCGATTCCGCCGAACGTGGACGAGGCCCTGCGCACGATCGCCGGCGGTCGCTTCGACCTGGGATTGCTGCTCGACGGCGACGCGGACCGCGCCGGGGCTGCGGACGAGCGCGGCAAGTTCATAACGACACTGCAGCTGTTCGCACTGCTCATGTACTACCTGGTCGAGCATCGAGGTCTGCGCGAGCCGGTCGTCAAGACGGTCAATGAGACGTCGATGGCCGAGAGACTGGGCGAGCAATACGGCGTGGCCGTCCACGAAGTCCCCGTCGGCTTCAAGTACGTCGGGCCGAAGATGATCGAGACCGGCGCGATGATGGGCGGCGAGGAGTCCGGCGGCTTCGGCTTCGGCATGCACCTCCCGGAGCGGGACGGAATCTTCGCCGACCTGATGTTGCTCGACCTGTTCCTTTGCGAGAAGGATGCCGGGCGGTGGCCGGCGTCACGGGCCATAGCTCATCTGCACGACATCGCCGGGCCCTCGAGCTACCGGCGACTCGACGTCCATTTCGATCGGACGGTCTATCCGGCCTTGAAGGACCGGCTCCTTGTCGAGTTGCCCCAGAAGGCGCCCCGTCAGCTTGCCGGCCGGCCGGTCGTCCGGACCCAGTCGCTGGCGACGAACGATGGCTTCAAGTTCTTCGCTGAGGACGGCTCATGGCTGCTGATTCGCTTCAGCGGCACCGAGCCGCTCGTCCGGGTCTACACGGAGGCCGTTTCCGACGCTGCCGTGGACGCAAATCTGACCGCCGGAGAAGCCATCGTTCGCGGCGCGTGAGCCACCCCGACGGACCGGTTGCGGGTCGCCTCATTCGCCCGCCGGTGAGTTGTCCACTCCCGGCACCGGAACAAGTTCCGCCTCTCTTGGGTCGCAGCTGTACAGTGAAGACGAAGCTGCTGACGACCGCGACCCCGCGGACGGGCAGCGAGCTCTTCGGGGCAGGCAGGGCGACGGAGGGACATCCACGATGCACAGCTCTCTCATCGGGAAGGTCGAGAAGGCGAACCGCTACGCCCGTGAGCTTGATCGGATCTCGTTCCAGCAACTCACGGTCACGTTCAAAGGCGACAACGACACACACACGGTTCGACTCGACGGCGGCGCCTGGCAGTGCACCTGCCACTTCTTCGAGAGCTGGGGTTCCTGCGTTCACGTCCTTGCCCTGCAGAAGATACTGGGCGTGATGCTCCCCGAAGCCGCACAGGATTCCATCTTCACCTCGCAGCCGGCCGTTCCTGCCTGAGACGTCCAGGCCGCCGAAGGGGCGTTCCGGTCGAGCGTTACTTCTGCCGTCGGCGCCTGGCATCAAGACTGGGGGGACAGTCGTGAAGAACCGAAGGATGGCCGTGAACAATCGACTTGTGCGCGCCCCTGCCATCGTGGGCGCGGTCGCGGGGATGGCGCTGGTCGCGGCGGCATGCTCCGCCGGGACTCCGACGCCCATCTACATCCAGCTGACCCCGACGCCGGCTCCCCCGACGCCCATCATCATCTACGTGACACCGGCGCCGACCCCAACCCCGGCCCCGACCGCTGCGCTGACCGCGACGCCGGCGAGTTCGCCCACGGCCGTCTCCTCGACCGCCGCCAGCCCGTCTGCGGGTGGGCCAGGAGCCGCGAGCGGATGCTCCGGAAAGGCCACGAATCAGCCCTGGTGGGTGGAGGCGGCGAACATGATGCCGTTCACGGTCTACTGCGGCGTCGTGTCCAAGCCCTGGTCCTTCAGCAGCGCAAGCAGTACGTATCCCCCGATGGGAACAGTCACGGCCACGTATGAGAACCTGAGCGGCGCGAAGATCGTCATCCAGGAAGGCGCGTTCTGCACGGCCGGTGGCAGCGCGTGCTCGCCGCACGACACCGTCGTGGGACCGGCCAAGTTCGGCGATCTCGACGGCACGCTCGATACGCTCGGACCAGGCCTGGGTTATGCGATCTACGTGAACGCGGGCACTGCCGCCGGGTACACCGCTACGGGAACGAACGTGACCCAGGCGGCCTTCGTCAGCATCGTAGCCGCGCTGATCAAGGTTCCCAAGTCCTGACATCGGCGGCCCCGAACTCGGGCCGGCGCGACTCGATCGGGGGGGCGCCGACGTGGCCGCCTGCTATTCGGCTGAGGCGGAGCCGCCCTTGGGTGACGCCGGAGAGACCGGACCGCCGGCGCCCGCCGGTCCGATGGCGTGAGCCTGGATGATCGGGCGAGCCGGAACGGTGCCGTCTGCCATGGGCGGCCGTGGCGCGCGCCGCCGCCGCTCGGGGCTCGGCAGACCCTCCGTGGCTATGGCGTCCTCCACTTCTTCGTCCTGGCCGGCCTGGGGCAGCCGCGGAACACGGACCGGCCGCCCTTCGCGCTCCTCCACGCGGCGCGCCGCGCGCAGGGCCACCGGGGCGACCTCTCGATTGCGGCCGAGGTAGTAGAAGAAGAACGACCCGATCACGGCGGCGACCGGGATACCGAAGATCGCGCCCGGGATGCCGGCGATCTTGGTGCCGACCATGACCGAGCCAAGCACCACCACCGGATGGAGGCCGACCGCCTCGGCCATCAGCCGCGGCTGGACGATGTTCATCAAGACGAACCAGCCGATGACCATGACGACAAGTGCCGGCAGCACGGCATCGGGCTTGAAGAAGGCGGCCACCAGGACGGGCGGAATCCATGAGATGAACGGCCCGAAGAATGGGATCGCCTGCAGGATGCCCGACGAGGTGGCCGTGACCGGCATGTAGGGCAGGCCGAGGATCAGGCTGGCGACCATCGAGATCAGGCCGTAGAGCAGGCCGGACAGCGCCTGGCCACGCAGGAAGCCACCGAATGATCGAGAGACGCTGTGCTCGAGCAGCCGGGCCTCGTCGCTGTACGCCGGCGGAACAATGCGGAACAGGAAGCTGACGATTCGATCCCGGTCGACTGCCATGTAGAGCGACAGGAAGAAGACGAAGAGCAGGTTGCCGAACACGCCGAGACTGGCAACGGCGACGTCGCCCAGCGGCTTGGCCAGCTGACCCGCGCCGCTCTTGAGGCTGGCCAGCAGCTGGTTGAACTGGTCGAATAGGCTGATCTGGCTCCCACCGACCGAGTTGAGGCGATCCTGCCAGGGCTGGAGGATCGCTCGCAGTTGCTGGTCGCTCGGCCAGTTGCTCACCAGGTTGTTTATCGATGCATAGAGCTGCTGGGCCACGAGCAGGATGGCGACGATCAACGCGACGATCAGCAGCGAATAGACCAGGATGACTGCCAGCGCTCGCGGCAGACGCGGGATGAGGTGGACGAGTGCGCTGGCCAGCGGGCTCAGGATGAAGGCGAGCAGCCAGGCCAGGAAGAAGATCATGATCACGTCGTTGAAGTAGGCGAGCAGGGCGGTCACGAAGTAGACGACCACGAACGCCACTGCGACGGTGCCGAGGGCGAGGAGCGCGATTAGCCAGCGATGCTCGCGCGGAGTGAGCTCGCTCAACGGGGTCATGGGTTGCTCGCTCATGCTCCCTCCTCGGCCGGGGCTGGTTGAGCTGATGGTACGCCCCTCGGCTAACGCAGCCCCATCCGTTCTCGAACCTCGGCCATTGTCGCTCCGGCGATCGGCCGGGCCCGCTCGGCGCCGTCATCGAGGATGCGACGGAGCCTGACCGGGTCGGCCATGAGCTCGCGGTAGGTTTCCCGAGCCGGAGCGTAACGGGCGATTATTCGCTCCGCCAGCAGCTTCTTGGTGTCGACACAGCCCGTTCGGGCCGTTCGCTCGCCCTCCCAGATCTGCTCGTAGTCGTCGCCGAAGTGCCGGTGCAGCTGGCAGACGTTGCAGACCTGGGGTCGCCCGGGATCGGTGCGGAGGATCCGCTGCGTGTCGGTGACCATCGACATGACCTGCTTCCGAATCGCGTCCGGCTCGGCCAGGATCTCGATCGTGTTTCCGACCGACTTGCTCATCTTTCGTACGCCGTCGGTGCCGAGCACCACGGGTGCCTCGGTGTAGACCGGCTGCGGCTCGGGAAACGTGTCGCCGTACCGGGCGTTGAAGGCTCGGACGATCTCGCGGCTGAGCTCCAGGTGGGCCGCTTGATCCCGTCCGACCGGCACGAGCGAGGCTTTGTACAGGACGATGTCGGCGGCCTGCAGGACGGGGTAGGTGAGGAGGCCGTGGTTGACGTCCTCCGGCTGCGTCTGGCGCTTCTCCTTGTAGGTCGGCGTTCGTTGCAGCCAGCCGACCGGGGTCACGGTGTTGAAGAGCCAGCAAAGCTCAGTGACCTCTGGCCGGTCGGACTGCACGAAGAGCGTGCACCTGTCCGGATCGAGGCCCAGGGCGATGAGCGTGGCTGCCATCTCGAGCGTCTGCCGGCGGAGCCGGTCGGGATCGTGGACGCTTGTCAGAGCGTGGTAATCCACGATGCAGTAGATCGTCTCGAAACCTTCTACGGTGCCGCGGTCCTGGAGCGCAACGTAGTTCCGGATGGCCCCGAGGTCGTTGCCGAGATGCGCGATTCCGCTCGGCTGGATGCCGCTGAAGATGCGCGGCCTCGCGGGCAGGCGTGAAGTCCGGGCGGGCGCGATCGCCGCCGCGCTGGGAGTGGCCGGGGCGTCGTTTGTCATGGCGCGGAGTGTAGCGGACGGCTCTCGGCGCCGGCAGACGTGTCGACGCCTCGGGTACCATTCGCGGACGACGCGCTTCAGGTTTCGTCGACACTCGGCTGCGACGCCAACTCGGCCCCGCTGGCCCCAGCCCAACCGCCCATGCGCACCGATCAGCGACCCGTCCGAGTGGCGATCCTCGGCGCGGGCACCATCGGCGCGGAGGTGGCCCGTGGTTTCCTGCGCAACCCGGACCGGCTCATCGGCCCGGCCGCCGGCCGAATGCTCGAGCTCGTCGCCATTGCCGATATCGACGTCGAGGGCGCCGTCGATCGCGGCATGCCCCGCGAGATCATCGTTCGGGACGCCGCTGCCGTGATCCGGCGCGACGACGTGGACGTGGTCGTGGAGCTGCTGGGCGGCGACGAGCCGGCCCGCACGCTCATGGCCGATGCGCTGTCGGCCGGCAAGCCCGTGGTCACCGCCAACAAGCATGTCCTGGCGCATCACGGCGCCGAACTCGAGGCGATCGCCCGCGCCGGCGGGGTGGCGCTTCGCTATGAGGCGGCCGTGTGTGGCGGCACACCCGTTCTCGACACCATCGCCCGAAGTCTGGCCGCCAATCGAATCCGCCGGGTCCGCGGCATCGTCAACGGCAGCACCAACTTCATCCTGACCGAGATGATGCAGGCCCGCCGCAGCTACGAGGAGGTGCTGGCCGCGGCCCAGGACCAGGGCTACGCTGAGCGCGATCCAACGGCCGACGTTGAGGGATACGACGCTGCCAACAAGCTCGCCGTCCTGATCCGTCTCGCATTCGGCGCCTGGCCGAAGATGGGCTCGATCATCGTCAGCCCGCCGTCGCTCCGCGGCGACGGCGGGCCCGGCATCACCGGGGTCTCCGCGGCCGACATCGCCGGCGCGTTGCGCCTGACGCTGGCCATCCGGCTCGTGGCCACGGCCGGGGCGCCGGGCACCGCCGAGCCGTATGCCGGTCTGGCCGGTTCGGTCATGACCTCGGCCTTGGCCGCCGGAGCGCCGCTGGGTCGAACCGACGGCGTCCTGAACCGCCTCGAGGTCGACGCCGACCCGGTCGGGCGCGTATCCATGGAGGGTCCCGGCGCCGGCGGTCCGGCCACGAGCAGCGCAGTGCTCGCCGACCTGCTCGAAGCGGTCCGTAGCGGCCTGAGCACCTGGGCCGATATGCCGCCGGCGGCCCCGGAGCTCGTAGCCCTGGCCGACGACCGGGCGGCCGTCCGGCGGCCGTGGTTCGTCTGCCTGCCGGGCGTTCTGCCCGAGGAAGTTCCCGGCCGGCTGGCCGAGGAAGTGGCCGGTCCTCCGCCCGGGCGCGTGCCCCGTCATCGGAGCGGCACCTGGGCTGCAGTTCGGACCAGGCCGGTGCCGCTGGACGAAGTCCGAGAGGCAATCGCCCCTCTCATCGCCGCCGACCGCGACGTGCCCATCTACCCGATCCTCACCTCGTAACCCGGAGCCGCTGAAGTGTCCGCATCACCCGTCGACAGCTCGATCGCCCGATATCCGGCCCGCCCGCGCCTGATCGAGCGGTATCGCGAGTTCCTGCCCATCACCGGCGCCACTCCGATCATCACCCTCGGCGAAGGCAGCACGCCGCTGGTTCACCTCGGCCGGATCGGGAATCGGATCGGCCTGCCGAACCTGTACGCGAAGTACGAGGGCATGAACCCGACCGGTTCGTTCAAGGACCGGGGTATGGTCGTGGCCATCTCCAAAGCCGTCGAGGAGGGCGCGAAGGCGGTCATCTGCGCCTCCACCGGCAACACGTCGGCTTCCGCGGCGGCGTACGGCGCCGCCGCCGGGCTCGAGGTGATCGTCGTCCTGCCAAAGGGCAAGATCGCCCTCGGCAAGCTGATCCAGGCGATGGCGGCCGGAGCGAAGATCGTCGCCGTCGACGGCAACTTCGACGAGGCGCTGTGCGTGGTTCGGGAGATGGCCGAGCAGCGCGCACGCCCGGTCACGCTGGTCAACTCGGTCAACCCATACCGGATCGACGGCCAGACCACGGCCGCCTTCGAAGTCTGCGACGACATGGGCCGGGCGCCGGACATCCTGGCGATCCCGGTCGGCAACGCCGGCAACATCACGGCCTACTGGGCCGGCTTCAACCGCTACGAGGCCGCCGGCCGGATCACGGCGAAGCCGAAGATGTACGGCTTCCAGGCCGCCGGCGCGGCGCCGATCGTGCTCGGCCACCCGGTCGAGAAACCCGAGACCATCGCCACTGCCATTCGAATCGGCAATCCGGCCAGCTGGAAGGGGGCCGAGGCCGCGCGCGACGAGTCCGGCGGGCTGATCGAGACGGTCACCGACGACGAGATCGTGGCCGCCTACCGCGACCTGGCCAGGAGCCAGGGAATCTTCTGCGAGCCTGCCTCGGCGGCGAGCCTGGCGGGCGTTTGCAAGCTCGCTTCGGCCGGGCGGATCGACCGGGATGCTACCGTCGTGTGCGTCCTGACCGGCCACGGCTTGAAAGATCCCGAGACGGCCGAGCGGACGGCCGGGGGCGCGAGCTCGATCGTCGAGGCGGCGGCGACGACGGCGGGAGTGATGAAGGCCCTGGGCTGGTAGGCGCGCGCGGCCGCTCGGCGGCCGGCTACGATATCGCCTGCCTGATCAGCGTCATCAGGTCGGCGTAGGTTTCGACGGCCGGGAACTGCGGGAACTGCTTCTTCACACTTTCGGGGGCGCGGAACAGGATGCCCTGGTGGGCCTCGCCCAGCATCGCGGTGTCGTTGAAGGAGTCGCCGCCGGCGATGACGTTGTAGTTCAGCCTTCTGAACGCCGTGACGGCCTCGCGCTTCTGCTCGCGGATGCGCAGCTGGTAGTCGACGATGTGATCGTCTTCGACGACCAGCCGGTGGCACAGCAGGACCGGCCAGTCGAGCTGGCGGAGCAGGGGAGCGGCGAACTGCTCGAACGTGTCGGACAGGATCACGACCTGGACGATCTGGCGCAGCTCATCCAGGAACTCCTTCGCGCCGGGCAGCGGCCGCAGCGTGCCGATGACGTCCTGGATGTCCGAAAGCTTCAGCCCGTGCTGATCCAGGATGGCCAGGCGCCCGAGCATCAGCTTGTCGTAGTCCGGCTCATCGCGTGTGGTGCGGCGCAATTCCCGAATGCCCGTCTTCTCGGACACGGCGATCCAGATTTCCGGCGTCAGAACGCCTTCCATGTCCAGGACGACGATCGATTGCTTCATGGAAGGGGAGTCTCCCAGAAGGCCGGTCGCGTGTCCAACTCGCCGGTGAGTCCAGCCAATCGATGGGGCGAGGAGTCGCCGGCTCAGTCGCCTTCGTCGTCCTCAAACGTCGGCAGGGCCGGTGCGCCGACGACCTCCGCCCAGGGCGCGTAGAGGATTTCGGCATCCTCGGGCTCGAAGATGTCGGCCAGGACAAGGGCGGCGACCGCGTCGGCGAGGACCGGACCCGCAGATTCGCGAATGCGAGTCTTGTCGATGCGGCCGCCGGAGCGGTCCAGGTACCTGGTTGTCCGATGATCCATCCAGGCGAAGATCTCCTCCTGGGCCAGGCGAAGCTGCTCTTTCCAGGCCGCATCCTCGTCGGCCAGTTCCTGCAGGGAGCGGTGCGCTGCCTTGAGATCGTCCTTCGGCTGCGCCCGCCAGGCGGCCACCAGTTCGGCCGTCCGGATGTCCTCGAGCGCGTCCAGCCCGCCCAGGAACTCGACAACGGCCGCGGTATTGGGACCGAACTCGCCCTCCTGGTCGGAGTCTTCGCCGCGGGACGCCGGCGCGCCGGCCAGGGCCACAGGTTCCGCGGGCTCCGGCGGCTCGTCCTCGGTCGCGTCGGCGGCCTCTCTTTCGGTCGCGGCGCCGCCCTCGGCATCCATCACGGCAGCCCAGGGACCGTACAACGTGTCGTAGTCGGCGTCGCTCAGGTCCTCGTCCAGGATGATCGCAGTGATGGCGTCTGCGGCCGCCTGGGCCACTTCCTGCCAGAGCTCCTCTTCCTCGTCGTCGGCCGGCGTCCGGGCAGCGAGCCAGGCGGCGACGGCATCTTCACCGGCGGAGAGCTCGTACTCGTGCCTCCCGCCCCGATGGCGACGCCGCAGAATCCGCTCGACCACCTCGCGCTCGGCCCCGTCCACCAGCTCCCAGGCCTCTGCCACTCGCACGGCCGACCGCCTGTCCATCTCGTCGAGGGCGTCGAGAACGGCCGCGACATCGTCGCCGTTTGGGCCGTAGAGCGCCGTCGGGTCGTCGTTCGTGAGTCCGAACTCCTCGGCCTGCCGCTCCAGCTCGGCCTGGAGGTCGGCCCGCCGCTGGGCCGCCGCCCGGTCGTCCGACTCCTCGCCGGCCTTGCCCTCGAGTTCCTCGTCGAGAGCGAAGTCGTCGTCCGCTTCTGCGCCGATGGTCGAGTCGTCGGCGGTCCAGTCCCAATCGGATGTGCCCGTCGTGCCGGGCTCCGCGCCGATGCTGAGGACGTTCGGCTCGGCCGCGCCGCTCAGCTGATTCGCGACCGGCCCCTTGATCTTGCGCTTGCTCCGTCCGACCATCGACCCTCCGCGCCCGAGCGCCGCCCGGGCCCTGTCTCACTTCTTCGAGCTCTTCTTGCCGACGATCACGGCAGCCCGGGGGTCATCGGCCGGGTCTGCCTCGGCCGCGGGTTCTTCGCCTGCGTCGGGCAGCCTCGGCGCCCCGATCAGGTTGAACCACGGCCCGTACAGGGTTTCCGCGTCTTGCGGTTCGAGCAAATCGCCGAGCACGAGGGCGGCGACGGCGTCGGCGAGCGTCGGACCGGCCATCTTGCGCGACTCGCCCTGCCCGGTCTGGCCCAGGAAACCGGAAGTCTCCTGGATGCGCCCCGCGTTGAGCCATGGCGCGAGCTTCTCCTGGGCACGGCGGACCTGGTCGCGCCAATCGGGATCTTCGTCGACGAGGGCCTTGAGACTCTCATGAGCCACCCCGAGATCCTCGCGCGGGGTATTCTGCCAGCCGCTGACCAGCCGGCCGACCTGCTCGGGGGTAAGCAGCCAGAGGCGGTTCAGGAAGTCTTCGACCGCGTCCGAGTTCGGCCCGAACTCGCCCTCGCCCTCCTCTGCGCCCTCGTCGTCCTCATCCTCGCCTGCGTCGGCTGCGTCGGCTGCGTCGGCTGCGTCGCCTGCGTCGGCTGCGTCGGCATCGGGCTCGCTGCCGGACCTGCCCTGGAGACGGGCGGCGTCGGCCGCAGCCGAGAGGTCGGCCATCGTTTCCGCCCATGGCTGCAGCAGGGCTTCGTAGTGGCCTTCATCGATCCTGCCCTCCAGGATCACGGCCGTGGCCGCGTCCAATGCGGCCTCCCCGGCTTGAGTACAGGTCCGGCCCCAATCGGGGTCGGAGGCGACGAACTCCGGGTATAGGCCGGTCACCGCCATCCAGGTCGCCACGGCCTCGCGGACGAGCTGGAGGTGGAGGGCGATCTCCTCGTCGCCCTCGGCCAGCTTTCGGGCGGCCTTCCGGGCCTGCTCGCGGTCCGACCTGGGGATGGCCAGCCAGGCCTCGGCGAGGGGTCGAGCCTCGTCCGGCACCAGGTCCTCGAGCCGGTCGAGGATCTCCAGCACGGCCGCCGCGTTGGGGCCGTACATCCACACGTCGTTGTCGGCGAGGTAGTCGGCCGCCTGGGACTCCAGGTCGGCCGTCATGTCCTCCGGCTGGTCCTCGAGATCCTCGTCGAGGCCGTCTTCCTCGAGTTCGTCGAGCGTCGCGTCGAACTCGGCCGCGGGAGCCCGGTCCGACCCATCCGCTCCGTCGCGCCGATCGCGTCGCGTGAACATCGACTCCTCCGCTGCCGGCGCAAGCTGCGCGCTCGCGAATGGTCGCACAGCCGCGGGGGGTAGCGTCGTCGGCGGCGCTCGGACGCTACCGCAGGGCCGTCAGCTCGCCCCGTGGGCCTCGATGAAGCGCCGCACCCGGGCCCAGGCGTCGTCCGACTGCTTCTGGAATTCGGCCTGCTTTCGGTCGAAGAAGCTGTGCGGGGCGTCCGGCTCGACGACGATCTCGTGCTCGATCGGGATGGATGCCAGGGCTTCGCGGAACTGCTGGACGGTTGCGACGGGAATGCCCTGATCCGCGCCGCCGAAGATGCCGAGCACTGGACACTCGAACTTGCCGACTACCTCTGTTGGCGCCGGTGTGTCGTTCCGGGACGGGCCCCCCGGCCAGCCGTAGAAGCCGATCACGCCCGACAGGCCGAGGCCGAGCGTGGCCGACAGGAAGGAGTTCCGGCCGCCCATGCAGAAGCCTGTAGTGAACAGCGACCGAGCCCCGTGTCCGGCGTCGTCCTTGAGGTATCTCACCGCCCGCTCGATGTCGGCCGAAAGCCCGGCCCAGGTCGTCCGGGCAACGTGCGGGCCGAAGTCGAAGTCGTCGCCTCGATCGCCGGTGCCGGCCGTCCGGCCGAAGTAGTCGATGGCCACGGCCTCGACGCCGATCTCGGCGAATCGAACCGCCAGCTCCTCGTAGTAGTGGTGGAGGCCCCGGACGTCCGGCAGGATGACGATGGCATTGCCCGTCGTCTCGGCCGGCCAGGCATGAAAGGCGCGGAACTCATTGCCGTCGGCGGCGCGAAGGGTCAGCGACTCCCGGACGACCTCAGCGCCGGCCAGGGGTTGGATCGGCGGGTCGCTGTCGAGATCGAAGCACATGGCGCGGGGCTCCTCGGTGGTGGGGAACACATTGTTCCAGGAATGGCAGGCGACGGTGTTCCGTGGGCCGCCGGTTGCGCGTCGCGGTCTTGAGGCGAACGGGGCCTGGGTTAGAATGCCCGCCATGTCAAAAACCCTCGTGGTGCAGAAGTTCGGCGGCTCGTCCGTGGCCAACGCCGACCGCATCAGGCGCGTCGCCGCGCGCATCGCCCGCGAACGGGCGACCGGCTGCGACCTGGTTGTGGTCGTATCCGCGATGGGCGATACGACCGACGAACTCCTCGCCCTGGCCGGCGCCATCACCGACGACCCGGATCCGCGCGAGCTCGACATGCTTCTGGCGACCGGTGAGCACCAGAGCGCCACGCTCGTGTCGATGGCGCTGCACGCCCTCGGCGTGCCGGCGATCGCTCTTTCGGGCGCTCAGGCCGGGATCACGACCGACGGCAACTACGGCAAGGCGCGCATCGCCGGGATCGACCCGAAGCGAATCCACGCGGAGGTGGCCGCCGGCCGCGTGGTGATCGTCGCCGGCTTCCAGGGCCAGAGCGTGCAGGACCCGAACCTGTCGGAGATAACCACCCTCGGCCGCGGCGGCTCCGACACCACGGGGGTCGCACTGGCGGCCGCACTCGAGGCCGATCGCTGCCAGATCTTCACCGACGTCCGGGGCATCTACACTGCAGATCCGCGGCTCGTTCCAGACGCCCGCCAGCTGCCCGTCGTCTCCTATGAGGAGATGATGGAACTGGCCCACCAGGGCGCGCAGGTGATGCAGGTTCGGGCAGTCGAGCTGGGCTGGGTAAACAATGTCGTCATCGAGGTGCTGAGCTCGTTCGAGGACGTTCCCGGCACTCTCATCAAGGAGGATCCGTTCGTGGAGCAGCGCAACAAGGTTCGCGGGCTGGCCCACGACCGCAACGTCGCCAAGGTGACGCTGGTCGAGGTTCCGGACCGGCCCGGCGTCGCTCGCGCCGTCTTCGCACCGCTCGCCGAAGCCGGCATCAACGTCGACACGATCGTCCAGAACGTCGGCCACCACGGCACGACGGACCTGAGCTTCACCATCGCCCGCGGCGACCTGGCCAGGACGAAGCGGATCCTGGAGCCGATCGTGCGCGAGCTCGGCTTCCGCGAGATGACGACCGACTCGGCGATGGCCAAGGTCTCCATAGTCGGCGCCGGAATCCAGAATGCGCCCGGCTACGCCTCCAGGATGTTCTCTGCGCTCGCCGATGCCGGCGTGAACATCGAGATCATCTCGACGTCCGAGATCCGGATCACCTGCATGATCGCCGAAGACCAGGTCGAGACGGCCGTTCGGGCGCTTCACAAGGCATTCGAGCTGGAGGAGCCGGAGCCACTCCTGCAGGGCGAGCCGGGCGTCGAGACCGGCCCCGGCGGGTCGTCGAAGTCGGGCGCGTGACGACCAGCATCGCCTTCCTCTCACGACTCGAGCGGTTCCCGTCGGTCCCATCGACCAACGACATCGTCAGGGCCTGGCTGACCGAAGGAACCCCCGAGGTGTGTCTGGCCGTCGCCGATGAGCAGACTGCCGGTCGAGGGCGATCGGGCCGATCGTGGGTCGCGCCGGGCGGCGCCGCCCTGCTGCTGTCGCTCGGCTTCGAGCCGACCTACCTGGAGCCGGACCGGCTGTGGCGGCTGGGCGCGATCGTGGCGCTGGCGATGGCCGATGCCGCCGAGGAAGCCGCCGGCCTGCCGGCCGGAGTGCTCAAGCTGAAATGGCCGAACGACATCGTCGCGGAGTCCGTCGGGGCCGGTGATTCCGTCGCGGATGGCGTCCTCAAAGTGGCCGGCGTGCTGGGCGAGAGCGAGGGCGTGGGCACGGCCGGGGCGAGGGCCGTGGTCGGCATCGGCGTCAACGTCGACTGGCCGCGAGACCGGTTCCCGGCCGAGCTGGCCGGCGTCATGACGAGCCTGCGGGAGGTTGCCCGCGGCCGACCGATCGACTCCAACGCCCTGCTGGATGAGTTCCTGCTGCGCCTCGAGCCGCGCTACCTGGCCCTGCGCGACGGGCATTTCGACGTTGCCGGATGGCACGCTCGTCAGGTCACCACCGGCCGCGCCGTCCAGGTCGAGCTGCCGGATGGATCGATCGAGCTGGCAAGGGCGGTCGGCGTCGACGGCGCCTCCGGCGCGCTGCTGGTCGAGGATGAGTACGGGGCCGAGCGGGAGATCCTCGTCGGCGAGATAACCCACGTCCGGCTCGCTTCGACGGCCGGAGCAGGGGGTCGGAAGGCGGCGTCGGGTGCCGGGGCGAAGGCTCGAGCGGGCCGCGGCGGCCCTTCTCCGGCGCGAGCCGGAGCGGATCGCGGCGGTGGCCGGGGTGTAACACCTTGAGCAGGCCGGTGTTGAGCAAGACGGAGGACCGAGCCCGTCCGGCCCGGCTCGATCGCGATCGGCGCCTGGTCGAAGAGGCCCGGCGCGATCCGAGTCGTTTCGACGCCCTGTACAGGAAGTATCTGGCCCAGGTGTACAGCTACGCCTACTACGAGCTCCGGGATCACCACGCGGCGGAGGATGCGACCGAGCGCATCTTCATGCAGGCGCTGGCCGGCCTGCCGCGCTTCGAGGAGCGAGTTGATGCGTTCGTCGCCTTGCGGGACGGGCCGTCCCATGTGGCAGACACGACGGACTTCTCCACGTTCCGCGTCTGGCTCTTCCGGATCGCCCGCAACGTCGTTGCCAACGAACGGCGTCGCGATCGTCGCCGGCCGGTTTCCTCTCTCGATGATGCGGCCGAGATCTCGGCCCCGGACGACGTGGCCGATGCCGCCGCCGCACGCGAGGCCGTCGGCGCAGCCTGGCGGGCCGTTTCCCGGCTCCCGGAGGATCGCCGCCGGGCAGTCGTGCTTCGGTTCGTCGACGAGATGTCCACCGCCGAGATTGCCGCCGTCCTGGGCCGCTCGGAGGGCGCCGTCCGGGTCCTGCTCCACCGGGCCCTCCGCGCAGTCGCCGAAGATCTGCGAGGCCGGCTGAGCTGATGCTTGGAAGCGGAACGCGAGACGCTCGGCGAACGGAGCGATACCTCGATGGGCTGGCGACCGCCGACGAGCGGCGCGCCTCCGAAGTCCCCGTCGACGTCGACGTGGACCCGGCCGTTCTGTTCGCCGTCCGTGAGCTGCGCGACGGCCTGACTCGCGTCCACCCCTCGTTCCGCTTCGAGGAAGCGCTGGCGGCGCGTCTTGCGGCGGGTGCGGTTCGTCAGGCGGCCGGCCTTCCCGTCGAGGAGCCCGCATCGGTTTCGGCGGCGGGAGCCGTGGCCCGCTTCCCGGGATGCCCGACCGGCGCCGACGCCGCAGACGCACCCGACGCCGCAGACGCACCCGACGCCGCAGACGCACCCGACGCCGCAGACGCACCCGACGCCGCAGACGCTCCCGCCGCTCCCACGGGTCGTGCCCGCGCGCTCTGGCCCGCGGCAGGGTTCCGGCTCCCCGAGATGGCGGCGCGCCAGCCGCGGCCGCTCATCGTCGGTGGCGTTGGGGTCGGGGTCGCGTCGGCGGCCATTTCGCTGGGCGCCGTCTACGTCGCATGGCGCCGCTCCCATCCGCCAGCGAGCCGCATGGGTCTGGCCGCGCGCGACGCCCACGGCCGCACGCCGGCCTCCGGCCGGAGCCGCCGCCCGAGGGTCATCGACGGAATCCTTGGGGTGGTGTCCTGATGCCGGTCAGATTGCCGTTCCGGCCGCGCCGCGAATCCTATCCACCGGACCTGTGGACCAAGTGCCCGGGCTGCGCGGAGATGCTCTTCAACAAGCAGCTCGACAAGTCGCTGCGTGTCTGCCCGCATTGCGGCCATCACTTCCGCCTCCCGGCCAGGACCCGGATCGAGCAGCTGGTCGACGGCGGTTCGTTCGTGGAGCGCGACGCGGACCTGGAGCCGGTCGACGCCCTCGGCTTCGTCGATCTCAAGTCCTACCCGGACAGGCTCATGGCCGCCCAGCTCTCGACCGGCCTGCGCGACGCGGCGGTCTGGGGCGACGCCGCCATCGGCGGCAGGCCCGTTTCGTTGTGCGTCATGGACTTCGGCTTCATCGGCGGGTCGATGGGTTCGGTCGTGGGTGAGAAGGTCGCCCGGGCCGGCGAAGCCGCGCTCGCCGCGCGGATACCGTTGATCATCGTCTCCTCCTCGGGCGGAGCCCGAATGCAGGAGGGCACGTACTCGCTGATGCAGCTGGTCAAGACCATGGGCGTGGTCGAGCGAGTGAAGGCGGCCTGTGTGCCGTTCATATCGGTTCTCACAGACCCGACCACCGGCGGTGTATTCGCGTCGTTCGCCGCCGTCGGGGACGTCAACATCGCCGAGCCCAACGCCCTGATCCGCTTTGCCGGCGACCGGGTTTCCGCGGGCACGATCGGCGAGGAGCTGCCGCCCGGCTACCAGCGAGCCGAGTTCTGGTTCAGCCACGGGTTCGTGGATCGGATCGTGGCCCGGGCCCACCTTCGCGACGAGATCATGTCTCTGCTCGGGTTCCTGGTTGCGCCTTCGACCAACGGTTCGGGCGAGACCGCGACCGCGCCCGCATCGCGGCCGCGCTCTTTCCTCTCCGCTCTGACCGGGGCGTTGGGAGGAGAGAGCGGCGGCGACTCGCGCAACGGCGAGACGGCCGGATCTCGAGAGGAGGCGCCCCGTGGTTGATCGACTTCTTGGCCGGAGCCACCCCGAGGATCGCGTCGACGAGCAGCCCGAGAGCCCCACCGACGCGGTCTGGGCTCACGTCCAGCAGGCCCGCAACCTCAAGCGCCCGCACACGCTGGAGCTGCTCAAAGTCATGGCCGAGGAGTTCGTCGAGCTGCACGGCGATCGGCTCTTCGGCGACGACTCGGCCATCGTGGCCGGCCTGGCCAGGATCGCCGGCCGGCGCATGGTCGTCGTCGGCTTCCAGAAGGGCCAGGACACCGACGAGAACATCCGCCGCAACTTCGGGCTGCCGCACCCGGAGGGCTACCGGAAGGCGATGCGGGTGATGGACCTGGCCGAGCGATTCTCGATGCCGATCGTCACGTTCGTTGACGTCCAGGGAGCCTTCCCCGGCGCAGCAGCCGAAGAGCGTGGCATCGCTGAGGCCATCGCCAGGTCGGTCGGCGTGATGACGCGTCTTCGCACTCCGATCGTTGTCGTAATCACCGGCGAGGGCGGCTCGGGCGGCGCCCTCGGTCTCGCCGTCGGCGACGTCGTCCTGGCCCTGGAGAACTCGATCTACTCGGTGATCAGCCCCGAAGGCTGCGCCGCGATCCTGTGGCGGTCGGCCGAGCAAAGCCAGCAGGCTGCCGTCGCGATGAAGGTGACGGCCCGGGAGCAGTTGGATCTCGGCATCGTGGACGCCGTCATCCCCGAGCCCGGCGATGGCGCCCACACGGACCCGGCCGAGACCGCCAGGCGAATCAAGGAAGTCATGCTCGAGCGGCTCGACGCGCTGGGCCGCATGTCCATCGACGAAGTCCTGGAGGCCCGCTACAAGCGCTACCGGGCGTACGGCCCGTACACGGTCGCGGAGCGGCCCGCCGCACCGCCGGAGCGGGCCGGTTTCACGGACCGGCTGCGCGGTCTCCTGGCCACCCGGCCGTCTATGCCCCCGTTCGCCAGGCCTCGGCGCCCCGGCGGGCCCGGCCTGCCCGGCCGCGAGGAGGAATAGACGATGCCAGATCGGCCGGAAGGCGCGAATGCCGGCGGCTCCGACCGCGACGGGGTTCTCCGATCCAGGCACGATCGCGAGGCCATCGCCCGTCTTGCCGACGAGCTTCTCCCGGCCTTGATCGCCAAGCTGGCGGCCAGTGGCCTGGGGGAGATCGAGGTCCGGGAGGGCGGCTGGAAGGCCCGGCTGCGCAAGCCCGCGATGTCCGAAGAGGTTCGGCGGAACGCGGCCAGGGCGGCCGACGCCTATGCCGGCCACGGCATCGCCACCCGCGGCTCGGCGAGCCACGGCCGATCCGAAGTGAACGACCGCCGTCCCTTCCCGGAAGAGGAGGTGGCGGAGGAGCCCGGTCATGTCGCCGCCAAGTCTCCGGCCGTCGGCATATACCATCCGCGCCGCGACCTGGCCGCTGGGATGCGTGTCCGCTCCGGTGACCGCATCGGCTTCGTCGACCTCCTCGGCGTTCACCAGGACGTGGTGGCGCCCGTCGACGGCCTGATCGGGTCGAGTCTCGCCGAGGCCGGCGAAGCCGTGGAGTACGGGCAGGAGCTCGTCCGTATCGAGCTGCCCGAGACCTCCGCCGCCGAAGAAGCCGCCCGGCCGGTCCGCGACGACGCGGCCGTCGCGAGGAAGCCCTGATGTTCTCCAAGGTCCTGATCGCCAACCGCGGTGAAATCGCGCTGCGGATCCTGCGCGCCTGCCGGACCCTCGGCATCGGTGCTGTGGTCGCCTACAGTGAAGCCGACCGGGATGGTCTCGCCGCCCAGCTTGCCGACGAGGCCATCTGCATAGGCCCGGCCGATGCCAGGCACAGCTACCTCTCTGCCCCGGCCATCGTCTCGGCCGCGGTCGTGACCGGCTGCGATGCCATCCATCCCGGATACGGTTTCCTGTCCGAGGACGAGGGCTTCGCCGACGTCGTCCGAGCCCACGGCCTGACCTTCATCGGCCCACCGGCCGAGGTCCTGGCATGTTTCGCCTCCAAGGAGGCCACGCGCCGCTTGCTGGCCGCCCACGGCCTGCCGACCATACCCGGCTCCGGGATGCTTCGCGACGAGGCTCACGCGACCGAGGAGGCCGAGCGTATCGGCTACCCGGTCATGATCAAGCCGTCCGCCGGCGGCGGCGGCAAGGGCATGCGCCTGGTCCGAACTTCGCGCGAGCTCGAATCGAGCTTCATGGTGAGTCGCTCGGAGGCCAAGGCCGCGTTCGGGGATGACTCGCTGTACCTCGAGAAGTTCCTCGAGGAGAACCGCCACGTCGAGATCCAGGTCGCCGTCGATCGCTTCGGCAACGCCGTCCACATGGGCGAGCGCGACTGCTCCGTCCAGCGTCGCCACCAGAAGCTGATCGAAGAGACGCCCAGCCCGGCCCTCTCCGAGGCCGCCCGCGGCGATCTCGCCGATCGCGCTCTCAAGGCCGTCACTGCGGCCGGCTACGAGAACCTGGGCACTCTCGAGTTCCTGGTCGACGGCAAGGGCGACGCTTTCTTCATCGAGATCAACTGCCGAATCCAGGTCGAGCACCCGATCACGGAGCTCTGCACCGGCATCGACCTCGTCGCCCTCCAGATCAAGATCGCGGCCGGCGAGCCCCTCGGCCTGACACAGGCCGACGTCGTCTCGCGCGGCCACGCAATCGAGTTCCGAATCCTGGCCGAGGACCCCGCCAGGGACTTCCGGCCGGGGGCCGGGCAGGTCGAGTCGTACCTCGCCCCGGGCGGGCCCGGCGTTCGCATGGACTCCCATCTCTACCCCGGCTACGACATCCCGTCCTACTACGACTCGCTGCTAGGGAAGCTCTGCGTCTGGGCCCCCGATCGGGCCGGGGCCATCGCCCGCGGCGACGCCGCGCTGCGCGAGCTGCTCGTCGATGGCGTCGTCACCAACATCGAGCTGCATCGCGCCATCCTCGCCAACCAGGTCTTCATCGACGGCAAGGTGACGACGGGCCTGCTCGACCGCGTCGGCAGCGCTCCGTTCGTCTCGGCCGGCACCCGTTGAACCGCCGCACATCGCCACCAGGAGCGTCCCAGTGACCGAGACCGCGACAAACGAGCCGATTCTCACCACCCGCCAGATCGAGAAGCTCCTGCCGCACCGCTGGCCGTTCCTCCTCGTCGATCGGATCGTCGAGTACGACGTCGAGGCCAGGCACATCGTCGGCCTGAAGTCGGTGACGGCCACGGAGTGGTTCTTCCAGGGTCACTTCCCCGGCCAGCCGATCATGCCCGGGGTGCTCCAGGTCGAGGCCCTGGCCCAGACGATGGGCTTGTTCGTCGCCCAGCAGCCGGGCTTCGGCGACCGGCTCGGCCTGTTCGCCGCGATCGACGAGTGCCGCTTCAAGCACATCGTCGTGCCCGGAGATCAGCTTCGCCTGGAGGTCACGATGGAGCGCCTGGGCAGCAAGTTCGGGCGCGGCAGGGGCGTCGCCACGGTCGACGGCCAGGTGGCATGCGAGGCCCTGATCAGCTTCATCATCGCCCCCGAAAGTGCGCTGCGCTGATGGTCAGGATCGCCGCCCTGTCCGACGTTCACGGCAACCTGCCGGCGCTGGCGGCCGTGCACAAGGCCATCGACGGGGCGCGCCCCGACTACGTGGCGATCTGCGGAGACCTGGTCTTCAACGGGCCCGATCCGGCCGGGACGCTGGCCCTCGTCCAAGAGCTGCAGCGGGCGGGAGCGTTCGTCACACTCGGCAACACCGACGTTGCCGTGGCCGACGGAGACTACACGGCCGCCTTCCCGTGGTTCACGGAGGGCGCCCCGGACGCCTACGTGGCGGCAGCCGAATGGGCCCGCGACCAGATCGGCGACGATGGCGTGGACTACCTCCGCCGTCTGCCGTCCGAGCGTCGGCTGCGCATCGAGGACGACCTGGTTCTCTTCTGCCACGCCTCGCCCGGCTCGCTGACCGACGGCCTGGGCGCCGACCTCGATCCGGTCGTGACGATCGAACGGGTGAGCGGCACCGACGCGAAGGTCATCGTCTGCGGCCACACCCACCTGCCGGAGGTCCGCGAGGTCGGCTGGCGAACGATCGTCAACGACGGCAGTGCCGGCTATGTCTTCGACGGCGACCCGACGGCGAGCTGGGCCCTGATCGAGATCGGCGGCGAGGGCATCACGGCCGAGATTCGGCGGGCGAGCTACGACGTGATGGCCGCCGCGAACGCAGTGTCGGAGCGGGGCTTGCCCGGCGACGTGTATCGCGCCGCCACGATCCGCACCGGGAAGCTCGTTCGATGAGCCCGACGGACGGACGGCCTCGAGTGGTCGTCACCGGTATGGGCGCTGTCACCCCGATCGGGCTCGACGTCGAGTCCACCTGGGAGGGGCTGATCGCCGGCCGGTCCGGCGTCGGCCCCATAACCCAGTTCGATCCGTCGCGCCTGGCGACGCGGATCGCGGCCGAGGTCAAGGGCTTCGACCCTTCGGCCGTCCTGGACCGCAAGGAAGAGCGCCGCAACGACCGCTACGTCCAGCTGGCCCTCGTCGCCGCCCGCCAGGCCATGGACGGGGCCGGGCTGCCGGCCCGCCTGGAGGGAGAGCTTGCCGAGCGGACCGGCGTCATCGTGGGCACCGGCATCGGCGGCATCCGGACCCTGGCCGACCAGGTACTCCTGATGGGCGAGAAGGGCCCCGACCGAATGTCGCCGTTCCTGATCCCGATGGCGATCGGCAACCTGGCGGCCGGAGTCATCGCCATCTTCTTCGGCCCGCAGGGCCCCAACTTCAGCATCCTTTCCGCCTGCGCCACGGGCGGCCACTCCATCGGCGAGGCCTGGGAGACCATCCGGCGCGGCGATGCCGACATCATGCTTGCGGGTGGGACCGAGGCCACGGGCCACGAGGCGCTCGTGGCCGGCTTCGGGGCGATGCGGGCCCTGTCGACCCGCAACGACGAACCCGAGCGCGCGTCCCGGCCGTTCGACGCCGATCGCGACGGTTTCGTGGTCGGCGAGGGCGCCGGCGTGGTCGTGCTGGAGTCGCTCGCCAGCGCGCGGGCTCGCGGCGCCGAGCCGCTTGCAGAGCTGGTGGGCTACGGCGCCACGGCCGACGCCTCGCACGTCACCCTGCCGGCGCCGGGTGGCGTGGGTGCGGTGCGGGCCATCCGTCGAGCCCTGGAGAAGGCCGGTCTGGGCACAGACGACGTGGCCATGGTCAACGCCCACGCCACTTCCACGCCGGAGGGCGATCCGCGCGAGCTGGAGGCGATCAAGACGCTGTTCGGCGAGCGCGCCGGCCGGGTCAGCGTGACCGCCAACAAGAGCATGCTCGGGCACAGCCTGGGCGCGGCCGGTGCGATCGAGGCCATCTCCACGATAATGAGCATTCGCACCGGGCTGGTCCCGCCGACGATCAACCTCGAGCATCCGGACGCCGCCGCGGCCGGCCTGGACCTGACGCCGAACACGGCTCGCCGGCGGGAGGTCGAAGTGGCGGTCTCCAATTCCTTCGGCTTCGGCGGCCAGAACAGCGCCCTGGTCTTCCGGCGTTGGGCCGAGTGAGGGGCTGGACATGAGCGATTCCCAACGGGAACGGGAGAACTCGTCCTCCGGCGAGGCCCCCGTGCCGGAAAGTCCGCCCGGCGGAGCCGCGATGTCCCCCGACACGGCGGCGCTGCTGGGCCTCATCGACAGGCTCGGCGCGTTGCTCGAGCGAAGCGACCTCGATGAGATCGAAGTCGAGGCCGGTGAGACGGCGATCGTTCTGCGAAAACCGGCGGCCTTGATCACGGTGGCCACGACCACAGCCCTGAATCCGACCGGGGCGGGCACGGACGCGGGGGCCGGGGGCGGCGGTGCGGCCGGCGGGGCCGGGACCGCCGAGGTCGCTCCCGCCCCCACTGCCAGGTTCGTGAGGGCGCCGCTGACGGGCATCTTCTATGCGGCGTCGTCACCGACCTCTCCGCCGTACGTGACCGTCGGCCAGCACATCGCGGCCGGTCACGTCATCGGGCTGATCGAGGCCATGAAGCTCTTCAACGAGATCAAGTCGGACCAGGCCGGCAGGGTGGTTCGAATCGTCGCCGAGTCGGGAAAGCTCGTGAAGGCGAAACAGCCGCTGATCGAGCTCGAACCGTGAAGCCGCGTCCGACCTCCGGCGTCCACCTGACCGGTTGGGGCGCCTACGCACCGAGCCAGGTCCTGACCAACGCCGATCTCGAGCGGATGGTCGATACCAACGACGAATGGATCGTCTCCCGCACGGGCATCCGCGAGCGCCGCATCGCCGGTCCGCGCGAGACGACGGCCAGCATGGCCGCGGTCGCCGGGCTTCGCGCCATAGCCACGGCCGGGCTCGTGCCTGACGACATCGACCTGATCCTCGTCGGCACGCTCACGCCCGACTACCAGATGCCGTCGACGGCGGCCCTGGTCAAGGGTGCCATCGGCAACACGCGCGCGGCGGCGATGGACCTGGCGGCTGCGTGCTCGGGGTTCGTGTTCGGGTACGCCACCGCACAGGCCTACGTGGCCAGCGGCATGGCCAGGCACGTCCTGGTCATCGGCGCCGAAACGCTCAGCCGCTACACCGACTTCACCGACCGAACCACGTGCATCCTCTTCGGCGATGGCGCCGGGGCGATCGTCCTCTCCGCCTCGGACGAGCCGGGCGGGACGCTCGGCATCGAGATCACGACCGACCCGGCGGGCGCCTACTTCATCTGGCTGCCTGGCGGGGGTGCGGCCAGGCCGCCCAGCGCCTCGACCATGGCCGCGGGCGAGCACTTCATGAAGATGAAGGGCGCCGAGACGTTCAAGATGGCCGTCCGGACCCTCGGCTCTACGGCGCTCGCGTCGCTGGCCCGGGCCGGGATCGAGCTGGCCGACGTCGACCTCGTCGTGCCCCACCAGGCCAACATCCGCATCATCGAGGCCCTGGCCAGATCGCTCGACTTCCCGATGGCGCGGATCTTCGTCAACGTCGGGCGCTACGGCAACACCTCGGCAGCATCCGTTCCACTGGCCCTCGCCGAGGCCGTGGCCGCGGGCCGGGTGAAGAAGGGAGATCGGCTCCTGTTCGTCGTCTTTGGATCGGGGCTGACTTCCGGCGCGATCACGCTCGAGTGGACCGCGGATCCGGCCGCGGCGGCCCGCGCCGAGGGCATCGAACCCGACGACGTGACCGTCATGCCCGGGTACCTGGAGCCCGTCAATCCGTTCCCGCCGGCCCTGGAGTGGCTAGCGCGGCGGCGACTCGAACTCGAAGGAGGCCCGCGATGATCGATCTGACCGGCAAGTCCGCCCTCGTGACCGGCGGCGCCCGCGGCATCGGCAGGGCCATCTGCCTGAGCCTGGCTCGCCAGGGCGCCGACATCGCGTTCGTGGACGTCGGCCGGCCCGAAGTCGCGGAGGCCACCGTCGCCGAGATCGAGGCCCTGGGCCGGCGTGCCATGTACATCCCGGCGGACGTCACCGACCCGGAGGCCTGCGTGCGGGCCGTGGCGGCGACCGTCGATGCCTACGGCAAGATCGACATCCTGGTCAACAACGCCGGCATAACGCGCGACGACCTGATCATGCGGATGCCGATCGAGGACTGGAAGAAGGTCCTCGAAGTCAACCTCTACGGTGCCTTCTACATGATCAAGGCCGCGATCCGGCCGATGCTCAGGGCCCATGCCGGCCGCATCGTCAACATGTCGAGCGTTTCCGGCCAGGCCGGCCAGATGGGCCAGGCCAACTACTCGTCGTCCAAGGCGGGCCTGATCGGACTGACCAAGGCAACGGCGCGCGAGGTGGCGTCACGCGGCATCACCTGCAACGCCGTCGCCCCGGGATTCATCGTCACCGAGCTTACGAAGGACCTGCCGGCGAGCCTGACCGATCAGATCAAGGCCCAGACGCCCCTGGGGCGCTTCGGCACGGTCGAGGAGATCGCGGCGGCGGTTACCTTCCTTGTCTCCGACGAGGCCGGCTACATCACCGGCCAGGTCCTGGCGGTGGACGGCGGCCTGGTGATGATGTAGGTCAGGTCGGCCCCGGGCGCCGCACCCTTTGGGAGGCCCACGGCGCCGCGCCATTGGCCCGTCCGGGGCGCCGCGCCATTGGCCCGTCCGGGGCGCCGCGCCATTGGCCCGTCCGGGGCGCCGCGCCATTGGCCCGTCCGGGGCGCCGGCCGCAGCCCTCGGCGCCGGCCACAGCCCCCATTTCGGGCTACTGGTAGGTGACGGCGGTCCCGATCGGAACGCTCTGGATGAAGATCTCGCCCCGAACGAGCGGGATCTCGTTGCCGGACGAGTCGTACAGGCGGGTCAGGGCGGTGTCCGACGTCTTCTTCCAGGTCGCGACGATGACCCGACCCTCCTTGAACACCAGCGCCTTACCCGACCCGACGGTGGCCACGACCGGTCTGGCGTTGTGGCCCGGTTCGTTGAAGTAGGACAGGGCCTGGAACAGCACTATCACGTTCCGGGCGGTGACCTGCTGATTGCTGGCCGGATCGATCTGCGAGTCGCCGTCGACGGAGCGCAGATACGAATCGGATGCCGGGTCGTACACGTAGCCGATCGTGCCCGTGCGATACGGGATCGTGATCGAAGCCGAAGCGGGCCGCTCCGCGACGGGCGTGTCGTCGACGAACGTGCGATCGGGGAGCCCCTGGTAGGTTGACGGTTGACCGATCTTGGCGGCGCAGCTGAGCAAAGCGGCGGTGTTGGTGTAGGCGTTGTGCGGTGAGATCCGGGTGGAGATCCGGTGGTACGGGCAGGAGTCGCCGCTGAGCGCGTCCATGTTGTAGATGTACTTGGCCATCGACGGGATCGTCTTCAGGAGCGACACGCTGTCGCCGCCGAAGTGGCCGAACCCGGCCTTGTACTCCCCGGCCCAGTAGACGAAGTAGGGTCGCGTGCTCCGGACCGGCCCAATGTCGGTCGCCGACCCTTCCTGGAAGATCAGCATGTAGCGGTCCTCGCCGCCGTCGGCCGGGGCCTGGTAGACGATCGAGGCCGATGTGAAGCCCGATTGAGGGCGGGCGATGATGTTGTCGTCAACCATGACGGCGATGGGCAGGCTGTGAGCAAGGTTGGAAGGGGCCGGCATGCCGTCGAGGTCGGAGTAGTCCCAGCCCGATGGCATGGGAGTCGGCGAGTTGTCGAAGGTGGGGGATGGCGAGGGCAGGGGAGTCGGCGAGGGCGAGACGGAGGCTTCAGCGATGAACGTGGCGCTGGCCGCTGCCGTCGCCGTCGCCTGGGGGGTGCCGCCCGAGCGGACCACCGCCAGCAGGCCGGCGGCCAGGATCGCCATCACGGCGATTGCGCTGACCACGATTACCACGATCCTATGGCCGGTCCAGATGCGCTCGATCACTCGTCCAGGTCTCCTTGGGTGGAATTGCGTCACAGGATAGCCGAGGATCAGGATGCCAGGCGGCCAGGCTTGCGCGTGGTCCGGCGAGCCCCCCGGTCCGGCGTGGTCCCGCCCGGTCCAGCGCGGGCCCGAGGGCCCCGGGTATCATCGAGGGCCGAATGAGAATCGACCGGTGAGGGTCATAGTCGATACCGCCGTGCTGCGACGGCCCCACACGGGCACCGCGCGCTGGGTCAACGGCCTCCTGAACGCTCTCGACGGGATGCCCTCGCTCGAGATCGCGAGGGCGGCCGGACCCCGGCGCGTCGGCGGTGGGCTGCTCTTCCGGCCGATCAACCTGGCACGTCAGCGCTGGTGGTACGAGTTCGGCATCCGGCGCGCCGCCCGGGGCTGGGGGGCGGACGCGCTTCTCATGCCGGCGGGGTACGCGGCGAGGCGCGGCCCGACACCCCAGCTGGTGGTGATCCTGGACGTCAACTACCTGACCCGGCCGGGCACATACGAGCCGCTGTTCGCCCGCTACGCGTCGTGGGTGGCGGGCAGGAGCGTTCGGGATGCCGACGGTCTCGCGACCATATCAGCCTTCAGCCGGTCCGAGATAAGCCGCCATCTGCACGTCGACCCGGGGCGTGTCTCCGTGGTCTACCCGGGACTCGAGCCACCCCCGGAGGGGGATTTCCCGCGGCCGATCGAGGCCCCGTATGCGCTCTACGTGGGCTCGACCGAGCGCCACAAGAACATCGGGCTGCTGATCGATGCCTGGGCGGAAACGCGACCCGGCCTCAAACTGGCGATCGTCGGTCAGCCCGGGCGTGACCACGCTCGCCTGTCGGAGCGAGCTGCCGGCATGGGGGGGCGGGTGCTCCTGACCGGACGAGTCGGTCAGGCTGCCCTGGAGGCGTGGTACCGGCACGCCTCGGTCTTCCTCTTCCCCTCGCTCACCGAAGGGTTCGGCTATCCCCCGCTGGAGGCCATGCAACGAGGGGTCCCCGTCGTGGCGGCATCCGCCGGCGCGCTGCCCGAAGTGCTCGGAGACGCGGCCGGATACCACGACCCGAACGACTCCGCCGCCCTGGCGTCCGAGATCGATAGGGTTCTGAACGACGATGCACTGCGCCGGGAGCGCATCCGGAGGGGTCGAGAGCAGGCTGCGACGTTCACCTGGGCCCGCACCGCTGCCGATATCGTCACCCTCCTGAACGGCATGGGCAACCGTGCCTGAGTCGGGCGGAGGCCTCTCCCGGAAGGTCGGGCGGGCGCTGTTCCTCGCGGCCGACCTGCCGTGGCCTCGTGACGGTGGAGGGCGGATCGCGACGCTTCACGTCCTCGAAGCGATGTGCCGGAGCTATGACGTCGATCTCGTGGCGATGGCCGATCCGCTGGGCGAGCCGGACCTCGAGTACTTGCGCTCGATCTGCAGCAGCGTGGAGGTGATCTCGATTCCATTCACGTTCGGCCGGCACCGCATTCGCCAGTCGATCGTATTCGGTCGCAGCTTGCTGTCCCGCGAGCCGTACAGGGTCAGGAAGTTCCGGAATCGGGGATTCGAAGCTGCCGTTCGCGGCTGTCTGGCGAACGGTCGGTACGACCTGCTCCACTGCGACGCCCTGGGGACCGTGGGGTACGCGCGGCTGGCGCCCCCGGATCTCCCGCTGACGATGCTGGACCACAACGTAGAGTCGGAGATCTACCGACTGGCGAGCGTCCACGAGCGCAGCCCGATTCGACGGCTCTTCGCCTGGATCGAGGAGCGCAAGCTTCGGCGGGTCGAGTCTTCGCGCCTCCCCGCCTTCGACCGCGTCTTCGTGCTGGCACCCGAGGACGCCGACCTTCTGCGGCGACTTGGAGTGGCCCGGATCACCGCCCTGCCGATGCCGGCCCCAGGCGCCTGGGAGCCACGCGAAGGCCCGCCGCCCGGGCGCCGGATCATCTCCGTGGGCTCGATGAGCTGGTATGGAGTGTCGGACGGGTTGGTCTGGTTTCACGATCGGGTGCTGCGGCTCGTTCGGGAGCGCGTACCGGACGTGGAGTGGGAGCTCATCGGGCCGCACGCGCCGGCCGCGATCCGGCGCGTGGGCAGGGAGCCCGGGATCCGCGTCACAGGTTACGTGCAGGATCTGGCTCCCCACGCAGCCCGGGCCCGCGTTGAGATCGTGCCGCTGCGCATCGCGGGCGGAGTCAGGATGAAGCTGCTCGATTGCCTCGCCTGGGGACTGCCTGCGGTCTCCACCTCCGTTGGCGCTCGGGGCCTGGAGTTCCCGGAAGGCGCCGGGTGTTTCAGGCAGAATGACCCGGTCGGTTTTGCAGACAAGGTCGTGCGGCTGCTCACCGATGACGAGCTCTGGGTGCGGACCGCGCAGGCCGGGCGCCGGTTCGTCGCCGAGAGCCACTCGGTGGCGAGGTTCGAGGAAGCCCTTTCTTCGGGCCTGCAGGCGGCGATTCGTCAGGCCGGCTTGCGGCGGGTCTCAGCCGGTGAGTGACATAGCACGCCCGGCCTTCTGCGCTTACGATTCGGCGATGGCCCAGAGCGAAACCAGGAGGCGTACACGTTGAAGGAGCGCACTGCCCGAAGAATCGGGTCGGCTGCCGGTGCGGCTTCGATCGTGGGCCTGGTCTTGCTCGTGTCGCCTTTCCACCTGGCCGGCGCGATCCTCATTGCGCTCGGTGTGGCGGTCATCGGCCTCACGATGCCGGACCTTGGACTGTGGCTGGTTCTCCTGCTGTTCGCCGTTCACCCTCTCCTGAGCAAGGTGGTCCAGGTCAACTTCGGGGTGACCGGGGCCGCCCTGCTCATCTTCTCCGCGTGGAAGGAGATCGCGCTTGCCACCGTCCTGATCGCGCGGCTCGTCGCCCTGGCGATCAGCTACAGGGCGGGGGTCCGGTGGCGGTACAGGCCGGCACTGATGGACGTGGTTGCGGCCGCGCTCATCCTGCTCGTTGCCATGGGGGTCGCGATGCGACCCGACTCGCTGGCCGTCAATACAGCCCGTCTGCTGCTGTTTCCGATCGGCGTTTACATCGCCCTGCGGCTCAGTCCCGTCGATCCGGGCAGGTACATGAAGCTGGCTGTGGCCATCGCCGTCGGCATCTCGGCCTACGCCGTCGTCCAGTCGTCGTTCTTCGGCTTCTCGTTCGTCAGCTCGTACTGGGGCCAGCCGGATCTCCCGATTCCATACACCTACATCGCCCAGTACCTGCAGGGCCCCCGTGCGTCGGGGACGTTCGCGTCACCGAATGAGCTCGGGTTCGACCTCACGGCAGTCGCGTTGATGGGCGTATCTCTGCTGATCGTGAAGCCGGCGCAGGGCCGCTGGGTTGCGGCGGCCCTGTTCGCGATCCTCATCGGGCTTGCCGTGACCTTCTCTCGAAGCGCGATCGTCGCCAGCTTGGTCGGCATCGCCGTGGTCCTCGTCGCCGCCCGGCGCTTCTCGCCCAGCCCGCGCCGTACGTCCAAGTACCTCGCCCTTGCAATCGTGCCGGCACTCCTGCTCAGCAGCGTGATCTACGACGTACGAGGTGGGACGACGCTCATACAGAGCACGATCGCCTCCCTCGTATCGTCCTCGTCCTCGACCGACACCGGGGTGCCGAGCACTCCCCCTCCCGGTGGGATCGTGATCGATCCGTCGACGCAGGGTCACATCGAATCGCTCTCGGCCGCGTGGTCTGCTGTCACGACACACCCGCTGGGACTCGGACTGGGAACCGTGGGTTCGCGGGCCGATCCACTGACGTCGGAGCGGCCCGAGTACATCTTCGAGTCGTGGTACCTCACGATGGGCATTTCCCTCGGTTGGCTCGGGCTCGCCTGGGCCGTCTTCCTGCCGTTCGCGCTGTTCTTCACCGCGCTGATGGCCCTGAGGCGCGGCCGTTCGCTCGCCGGGCTGTCGCTGCTGGGGCTCTCCATCGGCATGGCGATAGTCAGCTTCCTGCTCCCGACGATGATGGAGCCACAGATGGCGATGCTGCCGTGGTCGCTTGCCGCCCTGGCTCTATCGCCTGCCTTGGGTCCGCCGTCCGCGCCTGAACCGGCAGCTGCGGCAGCTCCAGCCGCTCCGTAGGTCTTCGCCGGCAGCTGCAATCAGCGGCTCCGCCCCCGGCGGGCTCGCTGCCGCAGCATCCACCAGAAGAAGCGCGGGTCGTCCCGGAGGTAGCGGCGGGCCAGGCGCCTCGGCTCGTGGGCGAGCCGGAATGCCCACTCGATTCCGAGTCGGGTCATCCACGCTGGCGCCGAGGGCGAGCGGCCGGCCAGAACGTCCACCGCCGCGCCGACGCCGACCAGGACGGCCGGCAGCTCGGCCGCGTGGCGGGCCATCCACAGCTCCTGGAGTGGCGCTCCCAGGCAGACGAAGATCACGCCCGCTCCGCTGTCGCGCAGCCGGCGCGTCAGTTCGGCATCCTCATCGGAACCGACCACGAAGCCCATCCCCGGGGCAAGCGCCGCGTCGACGCGGGCGCCCCTGCCCTGCAGGACGCGAGCCGCTTCCTGGGCCACGCCGGGTCGGCCACCGAAGAGGGCGAGCCCGGTCGCGGAACCGAGAGTCTCCGCGAGGGCCTCGGGCAGAAGCCGCCCTGTGACGGTGCCCTTGAGCGGCGTGCCGGCGATGCGCGAGCCGTAGACGATGCCCATGCCGTCGGGGACCCGCAGGCGCATGCCCAGGACGGCCGCCCGGAAGTCCGGCCTGCGGTGGGCCTTGACGATGTGATCGACGTTCGGGGTGCAGACGGCCCCGCCACTCCCGTCGGCGACCCAGCCCGCGATCAGCTTCACGGCCTCCTCGAAGGTCACGTTGTGAACCGGGATGCCGGCGATGTCGATCGACTCCGGCGCTGCCCCGGTCGGGGCCGTCGGGGCCGTGTCATCGGGAAGTTGAGGCCAGGCGCTGCCCATTGTCCAGGCTCCGCATGCGGCGCGGCAGTCATCGCCACGCCCGGTCACGGTTCGGCCGTCATTCTGGCAGGTGGGCGGGACTCCCGGAGGGATCCCTCACAGCTGCCCCGGCTGAGCTCGTGGACGGCCATAGATGGGCCGGCGACGAAGCGAGGAGACTCCCTATACTCCCGAACATGAAGACGGCTCTCATCACCGGCATCACCGGCCAGGACGGCTCGTACCTGGCGGAGCTCCTGCTCGAGAAGGGGTATCGCGTCGTCGGGATGACGCGCCGGTCCAGCACAAGCGCGATGGACCGCATCGAGCACCTGCTCGACCGCATGGAGCTGGTCCAGGGGGACGTGCTCGACCAGGCCTCGCTGGTAGCGGCCCTGCAATCGTCCGAGCCGGACGAGGTCTACAACCTGGCCGCCATGAGCTTCGTGCCGACCTCGTGGAACCAGCCCGTGCTCACCGGCGAGTTCACCGGCCTGGGCGTCACGCGAATGCTCGAGGCCATCCGCCAGGTCGATCCGTCGGTCCGCTTCTACCAGGCCTCCTCGAGCGAGATGTTCGGCAAGGTCCGCGAGGTTCCGCAGACCGAGCTGACGCCGTTCCACCCGCGCAGCCCGTACGGCGTCGCCAAGGCCTACGGCCACTTCCTGACCGTCAACTACCGCGAGAGCTTCGGCATCTACGCGGTGTCGGGCATCCTCTTCAACCACGAGTCGCCCAGGCGAGGCCTTGAGTTCGTGACCCGCAAGGTTTCGGACGGCGTCGCCCGCATCCACCTCGGTCGCTCGAGCGAGCTGCGAATCGGCAACCTCGAGGCGCAGCGCGACTGGGGGTTCGCCGGCGACTACGTTCGGGCCATGTGGGCGATGCTGCAGCGGCCCGAACCGTCGGACTACCTGGTCGCGACGGGGATCGCCCACTCCGTCCGCGACCTGTGCCGCATCGCCTTCGAGCACGTCGGCCTCGACTACGAGAAGTACATCGTCGTGGATCAGCGCCTGTACCGGCCAGCCGAGGTGGACCATCTGCTCGGCAATTCGGAGAAGGCCAGGACCGAACTCGGCTGGGAGCCCAAGGTCGGGTTCGAGGAGCTGGTGCGGATGATGGTGGACTCCGACATCTCCCGGCTCCAGGGACACTCGGTTCCGCAGTTCGACGTGGCCCTCCCGACAAGCCACGCCTGACATCCGATGCGGATCTTCGTCACCGGCGCGAATGGGTTTGTCGGCCGGTGGCTGGAGCCGGAGCTGCGCCGCAACGGTCATGAGGTCGTGGCAACGCCGGGCCCGGACATCCTCGACATCGCCGACCGCGCCGCTTTGAGGCGCTGGCTGGATGATCCGGGCGGGCCTCCCGACGCGGTCGTCCATCTCGCGGGTATGGCCTTCGCACCCGACGCCGGCGCCGATCCATCGGAGGCGTTTCGCGTCAACGTCGGCGGCACGGTGGCGCTCTTCGAGGTTCTTCGTGACATCGGCATCCGACCGTCCGTACTGGTGAGCTGCTCGGCCGACGCATATGGCACGCCCCGGCCCGAGGATCTGCCCCTGCGCGAGGATGCGCCCGTCGCTCCGAACGGCCCGTACGCGCTGTCCAAGGTGGCCCAGGAGGGAGCGGCGGTCGAAGCCTCCGCTCGCCACGGATTCCCGGTTGTGGTGACGAGATCGTTCAACCACACGGGCCCGGGGCAGCGCCCCGTTTTCGTCGTGCCGGCCATGGCCGAGCGCGTCATGGCGGTCAAGAGGGGGCAGGCGACGGCCATCCGGGCGGGCAATATCGACGTTCGGCGCGACCTGACCGACGTCCGCGATGTCGTCGTGGCCTACCGCCTGCTGGTGGAGGCGGCGGCGCGTGGCGCTCTGCCGGACCGGTGCACGGTCGTGAACGTCGCTTCCGGCGAGGCCGCAACCGTCCGCGAGGTGATCGAGCGCCTGTGCGCCCTGGCTGGCGTGACCGCGGCGATCGAGATCGACCCGTCGCTCGTCCGGAAAGGCGATCCTCCCGAGATCAGGGGCGATGCGGCGCTGCTGCGCCGGCTCGTGGGCTGGCGGCCCCAAATCCCGCTCGGGCAGACGCTCAAGGACCTCCTGGCGACTTCGTAGGTCGGCTCGCCGAACGCTCGGATCCGGCTCCCGCTCTCCGATACGCGGCCAGGTGAAGGTCCGCGATCTCGTCCCATGCGGCCTCGGGCGCTGCCGCCCCCGGATTTCGCGGGCGATTCGGTGCGTCCAGGATGGCGGACACCAGGGCGTCGCGATCGTTTGGTGGGACGAGAGTCGTGTTCGTCTCCGGCAAGAACCCCAGTCGGTCCAGTCCCGTCGTCACCACGTACAGGCCATGCGCTACCGCTCCGGCGTAGGTGGTCCGGTTCTGCGTGAGTCCATCGCGGAACGGCAGGACGCACACGTCAAACGTTTCCAGCTCGGCGGAGAGCCGCTCGGCCGGCAGCTTGCCAGTGACCTTGACGGCCGACGTGAGGCCAAGGTCCGCAGCCTTTCGCAGCAACCCGGCTGCGTACGCCCGGTCCGGTCCCGGGTCTCCGGCCAGGACCAGCCTCGCCGGCCGAGCGCGCCGAACCTGGACCAGGGCTTCCAGCAGGAGATCGACTCCCTTGTCCGGTCGGAGGAAGCCCCAGTACCCGATCACGAGCTCGCCCTCCCGATCCGGCGCGGCCCCCCCCGGGGCTGACGCGGCCGGCCAGACACTGGCGGCCACCGGGATGAGAGCCGCCTCGAGGCCCCGTCTCCAGCGCAGGTGTCGCCGGATGGAGCCGAGCACCGCGGGGTCCGGCGCGATCACCAGGTCGCAGGCCGAGACCGCCACCGCGAGCCTCGCTCGGTGACGCAGCTGAAATGTCTGGAACTCGTGCAGGGTCGCCACGAGAAGCGGCCTCTGTCCGCGGAGCCGCACCGCCCAGGGCGCGAAGGAGGCGCCGAACCCCCGCCCGTAGCCGAAGCCGGGGAACTGCAGGTGCAGCACGTCCGGGTCCTCACGTCGCACCGCTGCCGCAATTCGTCCGGTGTCGCGAAGAGACCAGCTGGTCCGCAGGGGTACGGCACGGTAGCCGGACGGGGGCCGGAGATCCGGCGAGGCGGTCGTCAGCACGACCACGCGCTGATCCCGTCGCGCCAGGGCGCGGGCCAGGGCGTCGGTGTAGTCGCCGATCCCGCACGACACATCCGGCAGCGCCGCGCTGATGAAGCAGATCTTCAAAGCCAATCTCTCTCGAGCGCCGTCGCCGCGCGGGCGCGGTACAATCCGTCGCCGTGACCGGGAGCCTCGGTGAAGGCTACCCCACGTTGGCGAGCGATGTCGCGGCGGGCGCAGGACCAACGCAGCCCCGGCTTTGCGCCCGATCTCGGCCTCTCCCGGGCCCCGCTCCGCTCCGGACCCTCCCGTCCTTTTCCGGTCGGTATCGGCTGCTATCATCTGCCGCGTGCCGCCGGTTGCGTCATCGCATTGACGCCCAGCCCTCGCGCCCAGGGGCTTGATGCCCGTGTCTGAGGACCGAACCAAGCCGCTCGTCGTCTCCATCGTGGTCAACTACGGCGGCCTCGACGATACGCGGCAATGCGTGTATTCACTGCTCGCGAGCTCGTACGAGCGGCAGCTGGTGGTCGTCGTCGACAACGCGTCGCCGTCCGGCGATGCGGACCGGCTCTCGGGAGAGTTCGGCGATCGCGTCCACGTTATTGCCTCCGACAGGAACCGGGGCTTCGGCGGTGGCGCGAACCTGGGCCTCGGCTGGGCGCAGGCCCAGGACGCGGCTTTTGCCTGGGTATTGAACAACGACACGACCGTCGAACCGACCTGCCTGCAACGGCTCGTGGACGCGATGGAGGCGAGCCCCGGGTACGGCATCCTCAGTCCCCAGATCTCCGCCCCGATCGGGCCGGAGGCGCCGTCCGGCATCTGGTACGCCGGCGGAAAGGTCCTCCTCGCCAGGGCGGAGACACGCCATTCATTCGAGCGGGCCGAGGGCGCTGGTGTCGCCCAGACCGGATACGTCACCGGCTGTGCCATGTTCATAAGGTGTGCGGCCCTGGCCACGGTCGGGCCGTTCTGGGAGCCGCTCTTTCTCTTCTGGGAGGACGTGGACCTCAGCCTGCGAATGCGCCGGGCAGGCTGGAAGCTGGGCTTCGTTCCCGACGCGCTGATCCGGCACGAGATCCACGGGTCGGTAGTGTCCGACACGGTGGAGTACTACCATTTCAGGAACGCGCTCATCGTGGTGCGCAGATTCGCCCCGGCACGAACGGCCGTTGCCGCGCTCCTCCACCTGATCGGTCGCGTCGCCCGGCATTGGGCGAGAGCGCTGCTTCGTAGAAGACCGGCGCCAACCGCGGCCACCCGCGGCCTTCTCGCCGGCATCGCATTCGCGATCAAGCGGCCACCGCCCGTTGCCGATCGAGTTCGGTGAAGGAGCTCTGTCCGGAGGCCCCTATCGGCCGGCGTCGTGACCCAGGGCGGCCGGCCCCTGGCGCAGCCGGCGCAGCATCCGGCGAGAGATTCTCAGCGGGAGAAGGACGAACCGGCGAAGGCGTACATAAGTCCGACTCCCCTTCAGGCGGCTCAGCGAGAGGTAGACGGTACGCCCGGTCGAGCTTCCCAACGCCCAGGCCGGGAACGACAGGTCGGCCAGGCCTGCGCCGGCCAGGATCTCGGCCAGGTAGCGAGCACGAGTCTCCGGCCCACGATCCTCGATCAGGTCCCGGCTGTCGCGCAAGAAGGACTGCCCCGGCACGATGCCGTCATAGTGCACGTGCCAGCCGAGAGCCCGCTCCCCCGGATCCCATCGCGCGATCCGATCGCGGAGCACCTTCTGCTCGCCGTGGGCCTGGGACCGAACCGGGTAGTGCTTGAGCTCGAACTTGTACGGGAAGATGCGGCGGCCCGGAAACCGGGCTTCGTGGCCGCCGGAGCCGGCCAGGTCCACCGGGCCCGTGTTCTTCCACGCCTTGACCTGCAGGAGCAGGTCCGAGGTACGGCCGAACTCAAAATGGCGGAAGTAGGCTTCGAAGTCGCCTCCCGGCGTGAAGCCGTTGTCGATCGGCCGGAAGTTGAGGACCGTGTGGTCCACGGCGGAGAAGCCCGACTGATCGACCCTCCACAGGGCGTCCCGCAGCCCTACGCTGGACCAGGGTCCGGAACGGCGTTCGTCGACGTCGTGGTGGATGCACCAGTCGGCTCGGAGGCCGGCCGCGACCGCCTCGACCCGGCGAAGGAGCGGTAGCCACTCGTAGCGGTCGGTTGGAGCATCGGGGAACCGTTCCAATCCCACCAGGTCCCGGCCCCCGAACTGCTCCGCGATGGCGTGCGTTCCGTCGCTCGACCAGTTGTCGATGACGTATACGTCAACGCCGTCGGCCACGAGCTTTGCGATCGAGGGCCCGATGATCTCCTCCTCGTTGTAGGCGGTCATGATCGCCACGACCCGGAAATCGCTCGGGGCGGCGCCGCGATCCTCCAGGGATCGGTCCAGGACAAACAGGGAGGCTGTTCTCTCTGCGTCTTGCTCATCGGCTCGAGTCCGGCCCACGAACGAGGGCTGCAGGTCCGCAGCCGCCAGATGGGCGAGCACGGGCTGCGGAGCCGTGGTTGCGATGATCGTCACGGGCGTTTCTCGGACGACTGAGTCCAGGGCGGTCAGCCCTCCTTCCAGATCAGGAAGTGAGTCGGACGGGCCGGTCAGCACCACGGCACTGCGAGACGGATCGAGTCGCGCGGGTAGTCGGAGCCTGGAACGCTCCTCGAGATCGACGACCGCATGAAGCGGGAAGCGCGCCGGGCGCCGTCGTCCCGCCGCGCCCCACCCTCCGACGCCGACAACTTTCAGCTCGGGGTGAAGAAGGGCCATTTCCGGGGTCCACGAGCGCCCAACGTCCAGGATGGTGGACAGGCCCTCGAGCGACGCAACATGAGCCGCCAGCGCCGCGACTTCGGGGAACGGCCGGCCGCCGCTCTGGGGTTTCATGGCTCGGAAACGGTAGCATGCCGGGCGAGCCTGAGCGGGAGGCCGACGGGCGGAGGCCGGGATGGGGTCGGCCGTCCGCCGACGGCGTCCGTTCGCCAGGGCGGACGGAGATCGGTGGCGGCGAACGATCGCGCCGGGTGTCAATATGGGCGGCGTGGAGGAGGTCGTCTGCCCGCATCGTCCGGTCACTCAATGTCACCCGGCCACTCGCCGTCCGGTCACCCGCCGGCAGCTGTAGCCGTGGCGAACGTGGTCTCCGGGACGCCGCCGAGGGCCGTCGTGACGGGCGGTGCTGGATTCATCGGGTCCCACGTCGTCGACCGCTTGCTCGAGATCGGCTACGACGTCCTGGTTGTCGACAACCTGGCGTCCGGCTCCCGGTCCAACGTCCCGCCTGCGGCCCGGCTGGAGGAGTGCGACGTTGCCGACCCCAGCGTGGATTCCCTGCTTGCGAGGTGGCGGGGCGAGGTCGTTGTCCACTGTGCTGCCCAGGTTTCCGTCGCGTCGTCGGTCTGCGATCCCGTCCTCGATGCGCGCTCGAACATCATCGGTACGGTGAGGACGGTCCAGGCTGCCGCAGCCGGCGGGTGTCGGCGCTTCGTGTACGTCTCCACGGCCGGCGCGCTTTACGGGGAGCCGCGCTACCTGCCGAGCGACGAGGAACACCCCGTGCAGCCGATCAGTCCGTATGGTCTCAGCAAGTGGATCGGGGAGCGGTATCTCGACCTCCTTGCGCCGGACTCGATGCTCCGGATGGTGCTGCGGCTGGCCAACGTCTACGGGCCGAGGCAGCGGTCGGGTGGCGAAGGGGGAGTGGTCGCGGTCTTCGCGGAGCGGATGAGGCAGGGGCTGCCCGTGGAGGTTCACGGTGACGGCGAGCAGACCCGCGACTTCGTCTACGTGGGCGACGTGGTGGATGCCGTCGTCGCCGCCGTGAGCGCGACGCACTCGGTCACCGTCAACATCGCGACGGACCGAGCTACTTCCGTCCTCGAACTGTACGGGGCGCTATCGACGATCGCGGGCCACTCGAAGCCGCCGACGTTCGTCGCGGCTCGTCCGGGCGATGTCCGGCACAGCCGGCTTGCCATCGCCGGGGCGCGACGCGAGCTCGGGTGGTCGCCTCACACCGCCCTGGAAGCCGGGCTGGCCGACACGTACGCCAGCCTGGCAACGCGCACCTCGGAGTAGCAGGCCCGCGCTGCGAGGGGATGTCGCGGCGGCGATCGCCGGAGAAGTCCGCCGGCGCCTGGCCCCGCAGGGGGAGCCTCAAGCCGGCGGCGCCACCTCGGGGCGCGGCCGGCGGCGCCACCTCGGGGCGCGGCCTGCAGCCGCCTTCGGGCCTCATGGATCGGAAACGGTAGCATGGGCGGCGGCCGTGAGCGGGAAGCCGCCCTGCTCAGCGGCTCCAGGAGAGGAAAGACCCGGCCCCGTGCAGTTCACGATCGTGACCCCCGTTCTGAACGGCCTGCCCTGGCTGCCGGAGGCCGTCGGCTCCGTCGCGCGCCAGCGTGATGGCGCCGATTTCGAACTGGAGCACATCGTTCTCGACGGTGGCTCTACGGACGGCTCGCGCGAGTGGCTGAAGAGCCATGAGGACCTCGGGTACCGGCTCTGGCTCGAGCCGGACGACGGGCAGACGGCGGCTCTCAGGACGGGCTTCGATCGGGCGAGCGGCGAGCTCTTCGGATGGCTCAACTCCGACGACCTCCTCGAGCCCGGCGCGCTGGGGACCGTCCACGAGATCTTCGTCTCTGAACCGGACGTGGTGATGGTGAGCGGAGCCTGCCTTTTCATCGATGGCCACGGCAAAGTCGTTGGGGCCATGGCGACCCCTCCCGTGCCGACGATCGATGGGCTGGTGAAGACGCGCATCAACCCCCCGCAGCCGGCAACGTTCTTTCGGGCCACAGCCTACCGGGCGGCCGGGGGTCTCGATACAAGCTTCAACCTGGCGATGGACGTCGATCTGTGGCTCAAGCTGGCCAGACAGGGGCGCTATGTCGTCCTGCCGGATCGAGTCCTGGCCAGGTACCGAGTCCACGCTCAGGCGAAGTCGGAACGATTGGCCGTCGCTTCGGCGAGGGAAGACCTCAGAGCCCGGAGGCGTCACGGCATGCCCTGGCGAAGCCAGGCCGGCGTGGAGCTGCTTCGGAAGGCCTACCTGGGGCCCATCTTCGGGCGCGTTCCGCACTCGATCGCCCGCTCGATCCGCGGTGCCGTTCGCCGGGTCGTCGTCGGTCCCCGCCGCTGACGTTCACTGCTGGCTCGGTCCTCAGAGGGTTGCGGCCGCTCCCGGGATCCGGGACGATCCGGCAGCGTGTCAAACGGCCGATGTGCGAGAATCCGCGCGCCGCGGAGGTTTCCTGGTTCCCGAGGGTGGTGAGTCCGCGGCCGAAGTCAAGTTCGAGGAGTTCGCAACGATCATGGTCGAGACCGATCCAACCCTTGCCCCGGTCGATCGCCGGGCCGAGACCGCGCGCTCCCGCACGTGGGGAAGATGAGCGGCTTCTGGGACGGCCGCCGGGTGATGGTCACCGGCGGTGCGGGGTTCCTGGGCTCGGCAGTCGTTCGACGGCTTCGCGAAGCTGGCGCCACCGAGATCCACGTGCCCCGGACCGGTGACTACGACCTGCGCAACCTCGCCGACGTGGACCGTGCCCTCGCCGACGGGCGGCCGGACCTGGTCATCCATCTCGCGGCCGTCGTGGGCGGGATAGGCGCCAACCGGGCGAGCCCCGGGCGCTTCTTCTACGACAACGCCATCATGGGCCTCCAGCTGATGGAACAATCCCGCCTCGCCGGAGTCGCCAAGTTCGTCGCCATCGGCACCGTCTGCGCCTACCCCAAGTTCACGCCCGTCCCGTTCCGCGAGGAGGATCTCTGGAACGGCTATCCGGAGGAAACCAACGCCCCGTACGGCCTGGCCAAGAAGATGCTTCTCGTTCAGGCTCAGGCATACCGGGACCAGTACGGCTTCAACGCGATCTACTTGCTGCCGGTCAACATCTACGGCCCGGGCGACAACTTCGACCCGGCAACCTCCCACGTGATCCCGGCCCTCATAAAGAAGTGCGTCGATGCCCGTGAGCGCGGCGACGCCTTCATCGAAGCCTGGGGGACCGGTTCGGCTTCGCGTGAGTTCCTGTACGTCGAGGATGCCGCCAGGGGCATCGTCCTGGCGGCCGAGCGCTACGACGGCCGCGACCCGATCAATCTCGGCGTGGGAAGCGAGATCACGATCCGCGATCTGACCGAGCTCATAGCCCGTCTCACCGGCTTTGGCGGCGAGATTCGGTGGGATCCCTCCAAGCCGGACGGCCAGCCGCGCCGTGCCCTGGACACGAGCCGGGCGCGAGAGGCCTTCGGGTTCACCTCCAGCACCTCGTTCGAGGACGGGTTGCGGGCGACCATCGAGTGGTACGAGACCCAGGTCGAGGCTTGAGCGGGCCCTCTGACCGGCCGCTGCGCATCGGTGTGGTGCCCGTCCTGGACGGTTCCGGGGGCGGCATCTACCAGTACAGCCTCACCATGCTCGACGGTCTCCTGGCGGTCGAACCGCGGGCCGAGCTGGTTCTGTTCGCGGATCGGCGGTCGTGGGCGCAAGCCGAAGCCTGGCGGGAGCGCGGGTACCAGGTCGCTTCCCTGTGGCCGCGGACGGTTCGCTGGAGGCTCCGCACCGCGGCACGCCGGGTGGTGGCGTTTGGCCCGGTCGGCAGGGCCGCGGCGGGCCTGCGGGCACTTCTGAACACACGTGGAGCGGGCGCTGGCGCGCAAGATCGAGCCAGGTCTCTGCCCGCTCTGGGCGGGTGGATCGCCGGATTCGGCGTCGATTTCCTGGTCTTCCCGGCCCCTTCGCTGATGGGGTTCCAGCCGGGAGTGGCGTATGTCATGGCGGTTCACGATCTCCAGCACCGTCTCCACCCCGAGTTCCCGGAGGTGTCCGCCGATGGGGAGTGGGAGCGACGGGAGTCCCTCTTCCGAAACGGGATCGCCGGTGCCTTGACCGTACTGGTCGACTCCGATATCGGGCGCGAGGACGTCCTGGACTGCTACGGCGAGGTCACGTCGGCTGAACGCATCCAGGTTCTGCCGTTTCTGCCGGCCTCGTATCTCGACGCGGCCGCGGTGGCAGCGGGGGCCTCCTCCATTCGGGAGCGCCTCGAGCTTCCCGAGCGTTACCTCCTCTTCCCGGCCCAGTTCTGGCCACACAAGAATCACCTGAGAGTCGTTCAGGCCCTGGCCCGGATCCGCTCCGAGCGCGGCGTAGACGTGAACGTGGTGATGTGCGGGTCCGCGGCGGATCCACTGCGGGCCTCGGTCCTGGACCAGGTGCGTCGAACGGCTACCCGGGAAGGAGTGGGGGACCTCGTCCAGGTTCTCGGCTACGTAGAGGACGAGCTGATGGCGCCTCTCTACGCCGCCTCGCGCGGGGTGCTCCTGCCAACCTTCTTTGGTCCGACCAACATCCCCGTCCTCGAGGGCTGGGCCTTCGGCGTACCGGTGCTGACGTCGGACGTGCGCGGGATCCGCGAGCAATGCGGCGATGCGGCGATCCTGGTGGATCCCAGCTCGGTGGACGCCATCGCCGAGGGCGTCTACTCCCTCTGGTCGGACGAGCGGCTTCGGCGCAGGCTGGTCTCCGCGGGGAGGAAGCGCCTGGCTCGATACGGGCGCGCCGAGTACATCGCACGGCTCTCCCTGATCATCCAGGACGCCACCCGCCGTGCGCGGGAGGGCGAGCCTCGATCCATCGACCGGGTTTCCCACGGGCTCGGAGCCGCCGGCGAGCGCCCGCTCCCGCCCACGGTCAGCGTGGTCATCCCCGCCTACGACCGGGCCGGCACCATCGCAGCGGCGATCGAGAGCGTCCGCAACCAGAGCTTCCGGGACCTCGAGATCATCGTCGTCGACGACGGCTCGAGTGACGGGACTGCGGAGATCGCCGGCCTCATCGCGAAGAACGAGCCCCGCCTGCGCGTGGTCTCGCACCCGCACAACCGCGGGGCGCAGGCCGCCAGGAACACCGGCATACTCGCCGCTCGTGGCGAGTGGATCGCATTCCTCGACTCGGACGACGTCTACTACCCCGAGAGCATCGAGATGAGGCTCGACGCCGCCCGGAGAACCGGCCTGGAAATCATCCACTCGGCCTGCGATGCCGTCGGGCCGGACGGCGAGAAGCCGTTTCCGATTCCGCCGGTGGAGGGGGACGTCTACCGGGCTCTTCTCACCGCGCCCGCGCCCATGTTCCAGGGCATGATCGTGAAGCGCGAGCTTCTCCACCGGATCGGGTTGTTGAGCGAGGCCGTGCCGTCGTACCAGGAGTGGGACACGTCGATCCGCCTGGCCGCGATCGCCCCGTTCGGGTTCGTCGACCGGCCGACTTTCCTGTACGACCTCAGGACTCGCGGCGCCATCTCGCGCGACGACCGGCGGGCCGCCGACGGGTACGAGCACGTCGTATCGACGCACTGGCGTGAGGTCGCGACGGTCGCCGGACCACTCGCTCTCGCCGAGCACTACCGGATCGTCGCCGAGATCCGGGTCAAGGCCGGCGACAGGCGCGGTGCGGTCCGGTGCGCGGCCCTCTCAGGCCTGGCCTGGCCCCTTTCGCCGCGACGGACGCTCCGATTGGCACGCCGCATCGCCCGCGAGGCGAGCGGCAAGAGGCCGGCGACTTCCTCGGGCGGGGAGATCTAGGGCGACCTCGCCTGCTGCATGGTCAGGCCGGGCTGCAGGTCCAGGATGATGATCGTCGGCCCATTTATCGTGCTCGACGGATCGATCTCGTAGACGATGGGCAGGGCGAACAGGCTCTTGTAGAAAGCGGCCTCCGAGGGGTAGCCGGGATCCAGGTATCGATCGTATAAGCGGCTGCTCGCAATCGCGTAGCGGAAGCCATGCGATCGATACCAGGCGAGGTCGTAGGTGGACAGCGTCCACGTGTAGCCCACCCGGTAGCTGTAGGGATCGAGCTGCGGCGTGTACTCCTCGCGCACGATCGCCGAGCCTGACTGAATGTGGCCGTACACCCAGTTGCGTGCGATCGTCTCCGTCCGTGGAAGGCGCGTGACCCGAGCGTCCCCGATGGCAGCCGCTGCAGGCTGGACTGCCACCAGCACGAGCAGGACGGTTGCGGCGGCCATGCCGAGGAACCGACGGCGACGGCCGATGAGACCGTAGAGCGTTGCCGCCCCGTCGGCGACGAATCGGCCGGCCAGCAGCGCGATGAACGGCACCATCGGCATCAGGTCTCGTTCGAAGTGGACCTCCGGAATCGACACCAGGAGGAAGTAGACGATGGGGAAGACGACGAGCACGAGATCCGAGGCGCGATGGCGCACGAGGGCCCAACCGATCCCTGCCACGGCAAGTACCGAGAGCACCGGGCCGAAGCCGGTGGTCCAGAGGTAGTTGATGTAGTAGCCGACCGTATCCCCCTGTGCGCCGGGGTGACCCTGGACGTTGTAGTGAAAGACGACTCCCGCGATGTCGTTGATGACCGCTCCGGTGTCGAAGATGGTCATCGGGGTTATCAGGACGAAAGCCACCACGGCGGCCAGGGCCGTGAGGTAGGGCGTCCTCGTGCGCATCGTGCCCCGAATCCAGTGCGGGATGGCACGTAGAGACCCGGCGCGGGCCAGGTAGGCGATTGCCGGGACGATGGCTACCACCGCTGCGTTGTACTTCGTCGAGGCGGCCGCGCCGGCGAACAGGCCGGACAGGATCAGCAAGCGGTTGCTCTTCCGATCAGGCGGCCGCGAGACGGCAGCCAGCGCGGCGATGAGCGTGGCGGCCGTGAAGAACGCCGAAGGTACGTCCGTGGTGAGAAAGCGCGAGTAGTCGAGCGGCAGGACGGCGAGGGCGTAGAACGCGGCGCCGATCAGGCCGGCGAGCCACCCAATGTCCCGATCCCATCCGCTCGTGGGTGGGTCGCTTGCGGCGCCATCAGCCCCTCCCTGGCCGGCAGCCGGGGCGTCGGCCCCGTCCGCCGGGGCGTCGGCCCCGTCCGCGTGCGCCGGTGCTGCGCCTGGCGGCTCCGATGTGGGGTCGGAGCTCGCCTTTCGACGCCTGGGTGAGAAGGCCCCCACGCGCCCCGCGAAAGCCAGCAGCAGCACGGTCAGGACACCGAGAAGGCCTACCAGCCGTCGACCCCACAGGTCGTAGTCGTACAGGTCCTTCGCCAGGTCCGAGGGGCCGGTGCTGGGGAGGGTGCCGAACCAGAGCTGGGGGGGGCTGCTGAGCGGTGCTCCGGTAACGGCGTGTACCACCTGCACGATGCCGACCTCAGCGTATATGAGGAATGACGGATACGTGAAGGTGTGGGGGTCCGGGTCGCCGGTGGCGACCATGTCGAGCGCCGGCTTGACGATGGCGTACTCGTCGGGGTAGTAGACATACGGCCGGTCGAAGGCCATCCCGGCGATTCGCAGCCCCGTCGCGACCACCAGCACACCCGCCAGGGCGACGGTCCGAGCCAGGGCGACGCGAGTGACTCTGGGAATCGGCATTCGAGTCAAGGCGACGGGACTGCTTCACCGGAGACTTGCGGGGTTGTCGGCGCTCCGACCGCCTCGTAACGGAATCCCAGTTGCCTCATCGTCGGCCCATCGAGAAGCCGCCTGCCGTCGATCACGACCGGGTCGGCCATTGTCGGCGCGAGCGAGCGCCAGTCGAGCTGGCGAAACTCCGGCCAGTCGGTGCCGATCACGGCCAGGCCGGCGCCCCGGAGCGCCTCGGCGGCCGTGGCGGCCAGGTGCAGCGCGGGCAGCGCGGCCGCGGCGTTTTGGGCGGCGTGAGGGTCGTAGCCCACCACCTCGACCCCGCGCGCAATCAGCAGCTCGGCGACGCGCAGGGCCGGCGAGGATCGAACGTCGTCGGTGCCCGCCTTGAAGGCAAGGCCGAGCATGGCGACTCGCTTGCAGCCCGGCCGGAGAGCCCGCAGGACGCGACGCGCGAAGCGCCGCTGGTGGGCCTCGTTGGCTTCCGAGGCGGCCGACGTGACGTGCATCTCGAGGCCGAGGTCGCGCCCGACGTTCGTGATCGAGCGGAGGTCCTTGGGCAGACAGCTGCCGCCAAACCCGAAGCCGGGCTGCATGTACCCCTTGCCCAGGCGAGGGTCCAGCCCGATGCCCTCGATGACCGTCATCACGTCCGCACCGAGCTCCTCGCACAGGACGGCCAGCTCGTTGGCGTAGGAGAGCTTCAGGGCGAGGTAGGCGTTGGCCCCATTCTTGATCAGGTCGGCTTCGATCACGCTCACCACCAGGACCGGGCAGGTGTCGGTGGCGAAGACTGCCCTGACCAGGGCCAGGGCTTCCTCGTCCCGGTCGGGGAAGGTGCCGATCACCACGCGGCTCGGTGCCAGGAAATCCTCCAGGGCCCTGCCCTGCGCCAGGAACTCGGGGTTCGTGAAGATGCGCGACGAATCGCCGCCGGCCCAGCGAATGACCTGGTCGCTGGACCCTGCCGGCAGCGTGCTTCGAATCACGAGCGGCGCACCCGACTGCGCCAGCGGGCGCGAGGCCTCGAGGGCGCTCCTGAGCTGCCGGAGGTCGCTCCTGCCGTCCTCGCCGACCGGTGTCCCAACGCAGATCAGGACCGCGTCGGAAGGCCCCTCGGGGATCCGTGACATGGGGTGGATGCGGCCTCGAATGTTGGGATCCGCGAAAGCGGCCGCCATGCCCGGCTCGTGGATGGGCAGGTTGCCCGCGGAGAGAGCCTCGAGCCTGTCGCGGCGCACTTCGACCACGTCGATCGCGTGCCCTCGCGACGCCAGGCCCACGGCGGTCGCCAGCCCGACATAGCCGGCGCCGACGACGGTGAGATGGTACGTCTGAGGCATGGTCGGAACGATACCAAGAAGTGGCGCCAGCGCCGCGGCGTTTGCCGGGCACGTGGCGTCCCGGCGTTTTACGTGGACGGGGCGCCGCCGGGGCCACCCCTCGGGCAGACCCGAATCAGCCGTGGTCCGAGACTCCGAGTCGATATGATGCCCCCGTGAGCACTTCCCAGGGCATCGATCTCGGCGGGATGGTCGGCATCGAGACCATCCGGCAAGGCGGGGCGCTGCTCGCCTACGTCGTGCGAGCCGAGGTGACTCGAGCCGCGACCTCCTTCTTCACGGGCGAGGACGCTTCGTTCCAGGCGGGTTTCGTCGTGTACCCGGCAGGCGGCGCGGTTGTGCCTCACGTCCATCTGCCCGTCGTCCGGACGGTCGCGGGGACCTCTGAGATGCTCCTGGTCAGGAAGGGGCGCTGCATCGTCGACATCTACGGCGAGGATCGCGCCCTGGTCGCATCACGCGAGCTGGGGACGGGCGATCTCGTTCTCCTGGTTGAGGGTGGGCACGGATTTCGCATGCTGGAGGACACCGTCCTCCTCGAGGTCAAGCAGGGTCCCTACAGCGGGCAGGCCGAGAAGGAGCGGTTCGATCCTCCGGGCGAACCCGGGCCGGAGTGATTCCCGTCAACGAGCCGCGCCTGGATGGCCGCGAGCTCGAGTACGTGACCGAATGCCTGCAGACGGGCTGGATCTCCTCGGCCGGGCGGTTCATCGGAGAGTTCGAGGAAAGCTGGGCCGCCTGCTGCGGGAGGCGATACGGCGTCGCCGTCTGCAACGGAACCGTTGCCCTGCAGCTGGCAGTGGCTGCCCTGCGCCTGGGGCCCGGGGACGAAGTCATCATGCCGGCGTTCACGATCATCTCGTGCGCGATGGCGGTCGTGTACGCCGGCGCCGTGCCGGTTCTCGTGGATGCCGATCCGTCGACCTGGTGCATGGACGTGTCCCAGGTGGCGGCGAGGATTACTCCACGAACCCGGGCGATCATGCCGGTCCATATCTACGGGCACCCGGTGGAGATGGATCCGCTGCTCGAGCTGGCCGAGAAGCACGGGCTGGCCATCGTCGAGGACGCGGCGGAAGCACACGGCGCGGAGTACCTCTCGGCGCGCGGCCCAGGGCCCGAGTGGCGCCGCTGCGGCAGCTTCGGCGATGCCAGCTGCTTCAGCTTCTACGCCAACAAGCTCGTCACCACCGGCGAGGGCGGCATGGTCGTCACGGACGACGAAGCCCTGGCGAAGCGGCTCCGCCTTCTCCGGAACCTGGCCTTCCTGCCGGGCCAACGGTTCCTGCACGAAGAGCTTGGTTTCAACTTCCGGATGACGAACGTCCAGGCGGCGATCGGCCTGGCCCAGGTCGAGCGCATCGGCGATACCGTCGAGCGAAAGCGCCGGATCGGCGCCTGCTACGTCGAGGCGCTGGCCTCGGTACCCGGGATCCGGATGCAGGTCGAGCGGCCGTGGGCGCGTTCGGTCTGGTGGATGAACGGCTTGGTGCTCGAAAAGGGCAGCGGTCACACCGCGGTGTCGCTGGCAAAGGCCCTGGCCTCGCTCGGGGTGGAGACGCGCCCCTTCTTCCTGGGCATGGACCGGCAGCCGGCCCTTCGTGCCCGCGGGCTGTTCGGCGGCGAGTCGTACCCCGTGACCGAAGAGCTGGCCGACATGGGCCTGTACCTGCCGTCCGGGGTGGGCCTGACGCAGGAGCAACAGGAGACCGTGATCGCAGCCGTGAAGCAGGTTCTCGGATGACCGAAGTCTTCGATGCCGACGACGCCGGTGCGGCCGGACAGGGCCCCCCGGGCCGATCGCGAACCGAGGCGGGCCGGGTTCGCTGGTAAGGTATCGTGGCGTCCACGGCTCGATGGATGAGCTGGGTGGCTCATGCATCGGCCCGTTCGGGCCCGGCGGATGCAGGAATGCGGCAGCGCCGGGGCGCCCGAGCAGGTTGATCCCAGGAGGCGTTCGTATTCGCGAAATGGAATTGAGTCAGAAACGCACGCCTGAATCCGCCTCCGGTGCGTGGAATCGTCAGGTGGTCGTCATTGAACCGCACCGCGGCTGGCGCGAGCTCGGCCTGGGCGAGATCTGGGCCCACCGCGAGCTCCTCTACTTCTTCACCTGGCGAGATCTCAAGGTTCGCTACAAGCAGACGGCCTTCGGGGCTGCCTGGGCCGTGCTGCAGCCGGTTCTCCTGATGCTCGTCTTCTCCGCGTCCCTGGGCCGGCTGCCGGGCGTCGGCCCGGCCGGTCTCCCGTATCCGCTCTTCGTCTTCGCGGGCCTCGTTCCCTGGACTCTGTTCGCCTCGAGCCTGGCCGGCGCCTCCAACAGCCTGGTGAGCGGTGAGGCCATCATCACCAAGGTCTACTTCCCGCGGCTGCTGCTGCCGTTTGCTTCCGTCGGCTCGTTCCTGCTGGACTTCGTGATCTCTCTCGCGGCGCTGGCCGTGGTGATGCTGTACTTCGGCGCCGCCCCTTCAGCGGCGATCGTCTGGCTGCCACTCCTGACGCTCATGGCCGTGGTGACCGCGCTGGCCGTCGGGACATTCCTTGCGGCCGTGAACGTCAGGTATCGCGACGTCAAGTACGTTGTGCCGTTCCTGGTCCAGGTGTGGATGTTCGCCTCCCCGGTCGTCTACACGAGCACGTTGATCCCGTCCAGGTGGCACGCGCTGTACGCCCTGAACCCGATGACCGGAGTGGTCGACGGGTTCCGCTGGGCCCTCGTCGGTGGCCCTCGGCCCGACGATCTCATTTTCGTGTCGGCGGTGGTGTCGGTGCTGCTCCTGCTGGGGTCTCTCATCTACTTCCGCCGCGTCGAGCGCACCTTCGCGGACGTGATCTGATGGACGACATCGCGATTACCGCAAGCGGTCTCGCGAAGAAGTACCGCATCGGCCTGCGTCGCGATCCGTACGGGCGCCTGACGGAGTCGCTCTGGAACGTCCTGACCTCTCCGCTGCGGCGGAGATCGGGCGAGGTTCGGGAGGACGATTTCTGGGCTCTCCGGGACGTCTCGTTCGAGGCGCCGCGCGGTTCGGTCGTCGGGGTCATCGGTCGAAACGGCGCCGGCAAGTCCACGCTCCTCAAGATCCTGTCGCGGATCACCGAGCCGACGCTGGGCCGGGCCGAGCTGCACGGACGCGTGGGATCGCTGCTCGAGGTCGGGACGGGCTTTCACCAGGAGCTCACCGGCCGAGACAACATCTTCCTCAGCGGAGCCATCCTGGGCATGAAGCGGGCGGAGATCCTGCGCAAGTTCGACGAGATCGTCGCCTTCGCCGATATCGGCCAGTTCCTGGACACGCCGGTCAAGCGCTATTCGAGCGGCATGAAGGTGCGGCTCGGCTTCGCCGTCGCCGCCTTCCTGGAGCCGGAGATCCTGTTCATCGACGAGGTCCTGGCGGTCGGCGACGCCGAGTTCCAGAAGAAGTGCCTGGGCAAGATGTCGGAGATCGGCGAAGGGGGTCGGACGGTCATCTTCGTCTCGCACAGCATGCCGGCGATCCTGAGGCTGTGCGATCGGGCCATCCTGCTCGATCACGGCCGGGTCGTCGTCGACGGCCCGACCCACGAGGCCGTCCGGCGCTACCTGGAGTCGGGTCCGGGGCGGACGAGCTCGCGAGAATGGACCGACGAGGCGACTGCTCCGGGCGACGAGGTGGCGCGTCTGAAGAGCGTCCGGGTTGTCCCCGGCGGCGGCGGCCCCGCCGAGGAGATCGACATCCGGCGCGCGGTTGATATAGAAGTTGAGTACTGGACAAGGGCGCCGGGCGACCTCCGGCCGTCGGTGAACCTGCACTTCTACAACGACGAAGGCGTCTGCCTCTTCATCAACAACGACTGGATGGACCGCCGCTGGTGGAGCGCCTCGCGGCGGCCGGGCGTGGTGCGAGCCGTGTGCCACATCCCCGGCAACTTCCTGGCCGAAGGCAGGGTCATCGTCACCTCGGTCGTGAGCACGTACAACCCCACCATCGTGCACGCCATCGAGCGAGAGGCGGTGGCCTTCGTGGTGGTCGACCGAAGCGAGGGCGACGGCGTTCGCGGGGTGTATGCGAATGAGTTCCCCGGCGTGGTCCGGCCGATGCTCGACTGGCACGTTGAGCAGGTCTCGGAGGGGGCGGCGAGCCGGAGCTGACCGCTGACCCGGCCCGGCCGCACAGGGTCGCGGCGCGCCCGGCGAGAAGGCGGCTCTGGGCCGGCCGAAACCAACGGCGCGGTGCCATCCCGGCGCCCCTGACCCGGTCCGGGGCTCCGTCCGGAGCGCCTGCGCCGGTGACAGGGGGCACCATCGGGCCGCCTGTCCCGGTACCTTTGATGGGCTCCCGGATCCACTCCCTGCCCGGGTAGGGTGATGCGAGACACGCGCAGCCCGATACCAGGATTGGAGCCGGGACCTTGCCCGAACAGCTTCGAACCCCTCGTCCGACGACCCGCAGGCCGATGCCGTCGGCCGCTTCGTCGGCCCGACCATGGCTTCGTTCGCTCGGACTCGCCATCGCCCTCGCCGCCTGCGCGAGCCTGGCCGGCGCGTCGCCCGCGAAGGTGGACGCGGCCGCTTCGACGGACCCGGACGGGCTGTCGGTCCAGTACCAGGAGGCCGTGGCTCACGCCGCCGATAGCTACTCGTTCGTCCCGGGAGGCGTTGTTACCGTTCCCTTCCGGCCGCGCCCCGGAGATTCGGACGTGGTGGACGGCGCGGCGCCCGTGGCCCTGCCGGCCGGCGTGGGCAGCGCGGCAGCGGCCCCCGGCCTCGAGAGTCCGGCGGCCGTCACCCCGAATGCAACCGCGAACGTTCTGCGTCGCGAGGTCCTTGGGTTCCTGCCCTACTGGCAGCTGAACAGCACGCTCGACTACAACACGATCTCGACGATCGCCTACTTCGGCGTCGACCTCTACACCGACGGAACCCTCAACAAGTCGGGCAACGGCTGGAACGGCTGGACAAGCTCGACGATGACGTCGGTGATCAACGCTGCGCACGCTGATGGCACGCGCGTCGTCCTGACGATCCAGAGCTTCGCCTGGGACGCCGGGGGAGCGGCCGCCCAGACGGCCGTCCTATCGAGCCCAACCGCAAGCCTGACCGCGGCCCAGCAGATCGCGGGCGAGGTCGCTCGCCGGGGAGCCGACGGCGTCGATCTCGACTTCGAACCGATCGCGCCCGGTCAGTCGGCCAACTACATCGCCTTCGTCCGGACGCTACGGGCCCAGCTGGACGCGGTCCACCCCGGCTATGAGCTGACCTTCTGCGCGACCGGACGGCCCACCACCTACGACCTGGCCAACCTTCTCGCTCCGGGAGCGGCGGACGCGGTGTTCATCATGGGCTACAACCTCCGGGGCGGCAGCCCGGCCGTCACCGGGTCGATCGACCCGTTGACCAGCCCTTCCCTCGGCTACGACCTGACCGACGCGGTCAATGCCTTCCTGGCCCGGGTCCCGGCCTCGAAGATCATCCTGGGCTTGCCCTGGTACGGCGAGGCCTGGTCGACCGGCGCGGCCACGGCCGGCAACGTGCCGCCGGCGAACCCGAACACATACGGGCAACCGGCCGAGGTCCCTTACTCCACGGCCGCAGGCCTGGCCGCGCAGAATCCCGCCACGACTCCCTGCCAGGCCGGGTGGCCCCAGCCTTGCGTGCTCGGCAAGTTCTACGATCCGGTAGAGCAGACGGCCTGGACCGCCTACTACGGCAACTACGGGGGCCCCCAGAACAGCTGGCGGGAGCTCTACTTCGACGACGCCCAGGCGCTCGCGGCAAAGCTGGGCGCAATCGACGGCTGGAACCTTCGCGGCGTCGGCATCTGGGCCCTGGGCTACGACAACAACAACGGCGACGGGGATCTCACCAGCGTCGTCGCGGCCAAGTTCGGGGCAGGCGGCCCTCCCTCCCAGCCCATCACGATCGGCGGCGCCACCTACCACCCCATGACCCCGACCCGGGTACTCGACACCCGTAACGGCACAGGCCTCTCGGGCAAGCTCGTCGCCAACACCCC
>JBEKVD010000010.1:0-55332 GCA_049514315.1 Candidatus Limnocylindrales bacterium
GGCCGACGGCCCACTCCAGCCGGCCGCCCGGCGCTGAGGCTCCGGGCGGCCACGCCCCTGCGCGGACCCGCGCACGCCGGTTCGCCGGAGGAGACACAACCGTGATCGCACTGACTCGCGAGGCGCGTGCCAGTTACGCCTTCGTGGAACGCAACTTCAACCTGACCAAGCGCTACCTGGGCTGGGAAGTCGCCTTCCTGGTCTACGCCGTCGCGGGCGCGCTGTCGGTTTCGCTGATCGGCGAATCCGTCGGCGACCGCAGGCTGCTGATGCTCCTCGTGGTCGGCGCCGTCTTCTGGAACTACCTCTCGGTGGTATTCAGCTCGATCGGCGACACGATCAGCTGGGAGCGCTGGGAAGGCACCCTCGAGTACACGATGATGGCTCCCGTCCGGCGCTCGGTGCAGCTGCTCGGATCGGCGCTGTACGCGGTCATCTACGGCCTGATCCACACGACGATCCTGCTCGTCGTGCTGGCACTGTTCTTCTCACTCGACCTCGGACGGGCGGACCTGGGGTCGGCAGCCCTGTTCATGGCCGTCGGCTCGGCCAGCTTCATCGGCATCGGCATGCTCGCCGCGATCCTGCCGATGATGTCGGTGGAGCGCGGCTCGCAGATGGTCTTCGTCCTGCAGTCGTGCCTGCTGCTCGTCAGCGGGGTCTACTACCCGACCGATGTCCTGCCGGGCTGGATGCAGCTGATCTCGCGCGTCTCCCCGGCGACGTACGTCCTGGACGCGGTGCGCCGGTCGTTGATCGACGGCGCATCCGTCGGCCAGCTCCTGCCCGACCTGTGGCCGCTCGTGGTGATGGCCTTCGTCTTCATCCCGTTTGGCTTGTGGGGCTTCGGCCGGGCCGAGCGCTACGCCAAACGGACCGGCAAGCTCAAGAGAGTGGGTTGAGAGATGACCATCGATATCGGTGCGGCCAGCGACTGCCCGTCACTTCCCCGCCCCGGCCGGCGCGACGCCGTCGAGATCGTGGATTTCGATCAGTCGCATCTGGCCGACGCCGCCCGGCTCCACGCCGCGGGATTCCAGCGACTCCGAAGGGCAGTCCCGGCCCTGCCGCAGGGTTTCCCCGGCCCCGGGACGACGGAGACGCTCCTCCGGCGAGCCATCTCGGCGGGGCCGGCCGTGGCGGCGATCCGGAACGGCCAATTGGCCGGATACCTCGCAGGTCATCCCGTTCCCGGTCTGCGCGGCTCCGGGACGGGCGTCCATGTCCCCGAGTGGGCCCACGGCGCATCGGGAGGCAGCCGCCCGGAGGTCTACGAGTCGCTCTATGCGGCGATCTCGGCTCGATGGGCGGCGGCAGGCTGGCTCTGCCACTGCGTCTCTATCTTCCCCGGCGACCCCGAGTTGAATCGGACGCTGGCGTGGCTCGGCTTCGGGCCTTTCGTGGTTGACGCCGTCCGCGGGCTCGAACCGCTCATCGCCACCATGCCCGGCGGGGTGAAGATCGACCGAGCGACACGGGCCGATCTGGGCGACCTGTTGCCGCTCGCGATGGGGCACGCCGCCTACTACCGCCTGGCCCCGACCTTTCTCTTCCGGGACGACTCGAAGGACCCGCGCGAGGAGCTCGCCCGCTGGATCGAGACCCCCGGCGAGTCGGTCTGGTTTGCGCGGGCCGGTTCCCGCGCTCTCTCGTTTATCTACCTGCGTCCACCGCACAGCGACGTCTGCCGGGCCATCCGCGACACCCGGGCACCATCAGCGTCGGCGGCGCGTACACCGTGCCCGAGGCCCGGCACACGGGCGTCGGCACGGCGCTCCTCTCGCGCGTGATCGACTGGGCGAGGTCGGCCGGGTTCGAACGCCTCGCGGTCGATTTCGAGACAGCCAACGTGCTCGCCCGGCGCTTCTGGCTGCGCGCCTTCAGCCCGATCTGCCTGTCGCTCGAGCGTCACCTGGACGATCGGTTGGCTCGACCGCTCCCGGAGCCCGACCGATGAAGGCTCTCGACTTCCGTCAGACGGCCGACCTGCGGGATTGGGGCTGGGACGAGCGGCGGACGGCAGAGTTCGCGCCGTTGGCGGGCAATGGACTCTGGCCGGCCCGAGTCATCGCTCAGCACCGAGGGCTGTGGGTCGTGGTCGGCGAAAACGGCGAGACCGCCGCCTCCCCTACCGGACGATTCCGGCACAGCGCGAACGACGGCGCCCTGCCGGCCGTCGGCGATTGGGTCGGGTGCGTCTCGTCGCCGCACAACGGCGAGGCGCGGATCGACGTGGTTCTTGCCAGGCGCTCGACCTTCCGACGGAAGGCCGGCGGCCCGCGACCTGGCGCTCAGATCGTCGCCGCCAACGTGGACACCCTGTTCGTGGTCTCGTCGCTCAACGGCGATCTCAACCCGAGGCGACTCGAACGCTACGTGGCGATGGCCCGCGAATCGGGCGCGGAGCCGGTCGTTTTGCTGACGAAGGCGGACCTGGTCGAGGACGCGTGCCGTGACGTGGCGCGCCTGAAGACCGAGTTGCGTGTATCCGTCGTTGCGATCAGCTCGCGCACGGGCCAGGGCACCGAGTCGGTCGCTCGGTGGTTCGAGCGGGCCAGGACGCTCGCGCTCGTCGGTTCGTCGGGCGTCGGGAAGTCCACGCTTCTCAACCGGCTGGCTGGTGCCGAGTTGATGGCCACCCGCGAGATCCGCGAGGACGACGCGCGCGGCCGACACGCGACCACCCACCGGGAGCTGTTCCTCCTTGAGGGCGGCGCGCTCGTGCTCGATACGCCCGGCATGCGCGAGTTGGGTCTGTGGGATGCGGACGAGGGCCTCGACGAAACCTTCGCCGAGATCGCCGAGCTGGCTGCCGGCTGCCGGTTCGCCGATTGCTCGCACAAGTTCGAACCCGGGTGCGCGGTTCGCGCGGCCGTCGCCGCCGGACGGCTCGACGCGGGTCGGCTCAAGGCCTATCGGCGTCTCGCGCACGAATCGGCCGAGCAGCCTTCGCCCGTCCAGAGGCGCGAGAAGGATCGTCGATTCTGCAAGGCCGTGCGGAACGCCTCCGCCGAGAGAATGGCTCGCAAGACCTACCGAGACTGGGGCTGACCGATGGTCGGCACTCGGCGTCGGATCAGTCTGGAGCGGCTCGCCCGACGATCCCGGGCGACGGCAGTGGCGTCGCCACTATCCGCCGATGGACGCGGGACGCGCGGCCACAACTCACCCATGTCCGTCAACCGGGCGGTCGTGCCAACTACACCCTACGGCTGGTACAGCTCGGCCGAGGCGAAATCCGTCGAGCCATTGTAGCCCCCGGCTATGAGGACGCGGCCGTCGGCAAGCAGCGTTGCGGTGTGACGCTCGCGCGCATCGGCCAGAGGACCGGTCGGGCTGAACTTGCCCGTCGCCGGGTCATACAACTCGGCCGAGGCGAAGACTTGGGAGCCGTCCGCATTCTCTCCTCCGGCGATCAGGACGCGACCGTCGAGGAGCAGCGTCGCGGTGGGTGTGTCGCGAGCGGTAGCCATCGAGCCGGTCGCGCTGAACTTGCCGGTCGCCGGGTCATACAGCTCGGCCGAGGCGAAATCCGTTGTGCCGTTCCAGCCTCCGGCGATCAGGACGCGACCGTCGGCGAGGAGGGTGGCGGTGTGCCAGTCGCGAGGGCTGCCCATCGAGCCGGTCGGGCTGAACTTGCCGGTCGCGGGGTCGTAGATCTCGGCCGAGGCCAGGTGAGTTGACCCGTCGAAGCCTCCGGCGATGAGGACGCGACCGTCGGAGAGCAGAGTAGCGGTCTGGAGGTTGCGGGCGGTGGCCAGCGAGCCGGTCGGGCTGAACTTGCCGGTCGCCGGGTCATACAACTCGGCCGAGGCGAGTTGCGCCGAGCCGTTCCAGCCTCCGGCGATCAGGACGCGACCGTCGGAGAGCAGGGTGGCGGTGGCGTCGTCCCGGGCGTCGGTCAGCGAGCCGGTCGGGCTGAACTTGCCGGTCGTCGGGACGTAGATCTCGGCCGAGGCGAGCTGCGTGGTGCCGTCGCTGCCTCCAACGACGAGGACTCGGCCGTCGGAGAGGCGTGTGGGGGTTGGGAAATAGCGAGGGCTGCCCATCGAGCCGGTCGGGCTGAACTTGCCTGTGGCAGGGTCGTAGATCTCGGCCGAGGCGAAGACTTCCGAGCCATCGTCATTCTCACCCCCGGCGACCAGGACGCGACCGTTGGAGAGCAGGGTCGCGGTGAAGGTGTCTCGTGCGGTCGCCATTGATCCGGTCGGGCTGAAGCCCGTCGGGGGGCGCGTCGGGGAGATGGTCGGCCGGGCCGTCGGCGACGCGTGCCCGGGGGTCGGCGAGGCGGGCTTTGCGGTCGGCGACTTGAGCAACGCCGTCGGCGACCCGTGCGCGATGGCGGAGGGAGCGGGCGTGGCGTGGCCTCCGCTGCCAGAGGAAACGAGGTAGGCGCCCGCGACGATGACGACGAGCGCGATCGCACCCAGGACCACGAACATGCCCGTCGAGCTGCGGGGAGCGGGGGGCGGGCCGTAGGCGGGGCCGGCAGGATACCCGGGGACGGGCCCGTAGCCCTGAGGCGGCGAGTACGCGGGCGGCGGGCCGTAGCCGGGCGGGGGCGCGGGCGGCGAGTACGCGGGCGGCGGGCCGTAGCCGGGCGGGGGCGCGGGCGGCAGCGGCGCCGATCCTGGGGGCGGAGCCGCCGATACCGGTGCCGGCGCGGCTGGCGAAGCCCACGGCGCCTCTGGAGTTACGTCCAGGGTCCGGCCACAGGTGCGACAGAACCTGGCGCCGGCGGGAGATTGAGTGCCGCAGTTGAGACACGTGACCGTGTTCTCGCCTGGATTCCCAATCATTGGACGCCACCTCAATGCCTGACCGATTTCGGGTCCGCAACAGCGCGCAAGACATGCAAGAACGGAGGCCGGCCTGCCATCGATTCTAGCCACCGCAGCCGCCCGAGGCAGACCCGCAGCGCACGTGGAATGAGCTCACTCGCCCCGGCGCACACAACACCAGAGCACCAGGGCGACGCGCTCGGCGCCGGGCCGGGACCACATCCGAGGCAACTCCGCAATTCTTCCCGGCGAACTGCCTTGACCCGGCCGCTCTGCCACTCCATCCTGCGCTCGATGGATCGCCGCCGAATGCCGGGCCGGCCGCACGGAGTCGTCCGAATCCCGATGCTCAACTCCGTCTCCTGGTCGATCACGCCGAAGGCGCCGACCCATCACGGGATTCCATCGATTACTCATTCGTGGAGACGGCAATGGCTGGTTTCGCAATCACGAGCCCGAGCTTCGAGGAAGGCGGCGCTATTCCGATTCGCCACTCGTGCGACGGCGCAGACGTCTCGCCGGCCCTGAACTGGGAGGGAGCGCCCCAGGGAACCGTTTCGTTCGCGCTGATCGTCGACGATCCGGATGCTCGCGGGTTCATCCACTGGGTCGTCTACGACCTCCCCGGTGGCGCGAGCGGGTCGCTCCCGGAGGGTGTGCGGCCCACCGGTGGTCCGCTGCAGGGCCGAAACGACTTCGGCCGGGCCGGTTGGGGTGGGCCCTGCCCGCCGGGCGGCACTCACCATTACCGGTTCACCCTCTGGGCGCTGTCGTCGCGGCTTGGTCTGAGCGGAACTCCGTCGGCAGCGGAGGTGCGCACCACGTTGACGACCCGGGTTCTTGCACAGGCGACGCTCACGGGCACCTACACGCGCCGGCGGTAGGAGGCTCCACAAGACGGTGACGCCGCCCGCGTCCACCGCGGCCGACCCCGGGTCTACGCGCCTGCGGCTGCTTCCTCCTCGGCCTCGAGGCGGGCCTTCAGAGAAGCGATCCCCTGTTCGGCGGCCTGCTGGACGGGCCCCCGGATCATCGGCTCGAAACCGCCGAGCATTCCGCCGAGCGTGATGTCGGCGACCCAGGACGCGCGGGTCATCTTCGGACCGAGCTCCGCCAGGTCGATCGAGCCGGTGCCGTTGATCGACCCGCCCATGATCTGCCCCTCGATGGTCGCAGCCAGGCGCGACGGCTCTTCCACGTCGATCAGCCGGAGGTCCACGACGACTGATATCGGCATCATCGCCGACGGCGCCGTAACGGCGACCTGGTAGTGGCGATCGTCGATCTTCTCGACCTGGGCCAGGCCCGACGAGTTCGAGGCGGCGGCGCGGTTCGGGTTGCTGATGGTCTCCCAGACGCGTCCGCGCCCCGCCTCGATCTCAGTCTCTCCGAACAAATGCATCCGTTCCTCCGGGACGAGAGCCTGCCGACGGCCAGCGAGGCGGCCGCCGCAGCTCCAGCCCGGTCATCGTAGCGGGTTCGGCACGATGGCAGCCGGGGCAACCTCTCTTACACCGGCCTTACACAAAGCCGATGGAGGGCGCATAGGGCGACGTATGCTCCGCGCATGAAGACCGTCCTCGTCGTGGATGACGAGCGCAACATCGTCGAGCTGGTGCGGCTGTACCTCGAGAAGGAGGGCTTCAACGTCGTCGCCGCCGGCGACGGTGAGCAGGCCCTGGTCCAGTACGAGCGCTGCGACCCGGACCTGGTGGTGCTGGACCTGATGCTGCCCAGGCTGGACGGGTTCGAGGTCTGTCGCGAGATGCGGCGCCGGGGGGACGTGCCAATCCTGATGCTGACGGCCCGATCCGAGGATATCGACGCCATAGTCGGGCTCGAGCTCGGCGCCGACGACTACGTGACGAAGCCGTTCAATCCGCGAGCCCTCGTGGCCCGGGTCAAGGCGATCCTGCGTCGGACCGACGTCACGGCCAAGGGCGGACGTCCGATCCATGTCGGCAGCCTCCGCATCGACCCGCGTCGGCGGGAGGCCTCGGTTGGCGACCGGCCGCTGGACCTGCGCGCCCGCGAGTTCGATCTGCTCGCTGCACTGGCCCGCGACCCCGGCGTGGTGCTGAGCCGCGATGCGCTGCTCGAGGACGTCTGGGGCACCGACTTCCCCGGCGAGACGCGAACGGTGGACGTCCACGTGGCCGAGCTGCGCAAGAAGCTCGCCAACGACGGTCCGCAGGTGGAAACCGTCCGCGGCATCGGCTACAGGCTCGTGCCGCCACCGCGAGGAACGGCCGTTGCCGCGGCCCCGCCGGCCGACCTGCCGGCAGATCCCGACTGAGCCGTCGAACCGATGCTTCCAAGAAGCCTGAGCAGGCGGATCCTCCTGGCCTTCGCTGCGCTCGGCATCGCCATGCTCATCACCGTCAGCGGCTCGCTCTTCGTCGTCCTTCGCAACGCCCACCAGGACGACATCAAGCAATCGCTCGGTTACGAGGTGGTCGTGGTCGAGGCCAGCCTCCTGGCCAACCCGGTCGCCGACCAGACCCAGTTCGAAACACGCATCAGGAACCTGACCACTTCGATCGTCGACGCCGGCGGTTTCGTCCTCGTCCAGGGTCCCCGAGGCGCGATACGAGTGGTCGCCGGCAACCCCTCCTCGACCGCCATGCCCTCACCTCCGGCCACCGGGGCGAAGAACGCCATCGGAACGCTCAGGACGTCCGACGGCGCGCAATACGTCTACATCGAACCGAACGCCAACGCCACGGGCGGATTCAAGTTCGTGTTCGCAATGCCGGACACTTCGACCCACCAGGCGCTGGACGACATCTTCCGGACTCTATGGATCATCGTCAGCGTCCTGCTGCTGGTCGGCCTGCCGATCGCCTGGCTGCTCGCGCGGTCGGTGACCGCCCCCATGCAGCGGCTGGCCCAGGCCGCGCGCGAGCTGCCCGCGGCCTCGGGCGAGGCCAGGCCGCTTCCACTCGAAGGCCCGACCGAGGTGCAGGTCCTGACCGAGCGTTTCAACGCCATGGCTCACGAGCTGGCGTCCACACGTCACGAGGAGACCCAGCTGCTGGCCAACCTGCGCCACGATCTGCGAACACCACTGACCAGCATCGGCGGCTATGCGGAGGCGATTGCCGACGGCACGGCCTCGGGCGATCGGGCTGCCGCGGCGGCGCGGACGATCTCCGAGGAAGCGCAGCGACTGGAGCGATTGGTCGGCGAGCTGGGCGTGGTCGAACGCCTCCGCCAAGGACCGTCATCGCTTCGACCCGAAGTCCTCGACGCAACGGTCCTGCTCGAGGACGCTGCCGGGCGGTTCGAGAGCCAATCGAGCGGCCAGGGCGTGACGTTGGAGGTTGCGGGCGCAGCCCCCGGGGAGCCTCGTCTGACGTTCACCGGCGATCGACTCGCGGCCGAGCGAATCCTGCAGAACCTGCTGGAGAACGCGCTCTCGGTGCTCCCGAAAGGCGGCCACGTTTGGCTGCGGGCAACCCCGCTCACGCTCGCTGGCCGAGCGCCCGGAATCTCGATGAGCGTCACCGACGACGGCCCCGGCTTTCCGCCGGGGACGACCGATAAGGTGTTCGAACGGTTCTTCCGAGCCGATCCGTCGCGTACCGGCAGCCGCTCTGGGCTGGGCCTGGCCATCGTCCGGGAGCTGGCTCGGGCCCACGGCGGCGAGGCCTGGGCCGAGAACGTGGCCCCGCACGGCGCCCGGGTGACCGTCGTGATGCCGATAGTCCCGTCGATACCTGCCGCGAAGGCCGCCGAACCGGTCCGGCCGGAGTAGCGCCCGCCCGACGCCGACCGCGGCCACTTTAACGCCGGCCGCCGGCGCGCCGCTATCCTTCGGCGTGTGAGCATTCCTTCATCCCCGGCCGGGCCCCCCGCGGAGATCACCCACCTTGTGCGCGAGCGAATGGAGGCCCGGGCACACCGCGACTGGCCGAAGGCCGACGCCCTGAAGGCCCGGATCGAGTCCGCCGGCTGGCGAGTCACCGACCACGGCAGCCGGACAAGCGTGACCCCGGCGGCGCCGCCCATGGAGGAGGTAGAAGGCGAGCGGAGGTTCGGCTCGGCCGCCGCCGTGCCGTCGCTGCTCGACGAGCCGGCCACCGCCGCATGGACGGTGGTCGTCGTCGCGTCCGAGGCGCCCGACCGGGTGTCCCGGCTGCTGGCGGCGCTGCGCGCCCACGCCCCGGCCGGAACCCAGGTCGTGGCGGTTGTCAATGACCCGAGCGAGGCTCAGGCCGCGTCACTTCGGCCCGAGGCGCCCGACCGTGCACCGATCGGCGGCCTCGTCCCGGAAACGCTCCGCACCTCCGCGCGCCTGGGCTGCGCGGCGGCCCTGAACATCGGACTTCGCCGCGCCGCCGGAGAGCTCGTCCTTCTCGCCGACGCAACGGCGTGGCCGACCGCCGACGCCATGACGCCGCTGGCGGCCACGCTGCAGGATCCCACGGTCGCGGCCGCCGGTGGCTTCGGTCTGATCCCGGCCGGTCCCGGCCCGCTGCGCCCGAACGCACTCAGGCGCGTGGAAGCCGCGGCGACGGCCGACGCGATGAGCGACGTTGCGGCCGATGCCACGGGCGACGTTGCGGCCGATGCCACGGGCGACGCCGCGGCGGCTGCCCCGGCCGACGTTGCGGCCACGGCCGACGTTGCAGCCCTCGAAGGCGGCTGGCTGGCCTTCCGTCGCTCCGACTATCTCGAACTGGGGCCATTCGACGAGCGCTTCGTCGCTCCGGCCTGGCTCGACGTCTGGTGGACGTTGCGCCTTCGGGCGGGCGCCGAGCCGGAAGGCGCCGAATACGTGGCGTCGGAAGACGGCGCCGATGATCTCACCGTGCCCGCCGGCGGCCGCCAGATTGAAGCCTCACCCGTCGAACCCGTCGAATCGGTCGCACTCCAGGTCGCCGCGCCGGCTTCCGAGGTGCCGGCCCCGCGCCGGGCCGTCCGGGTCAACCTCCCACTCGAGCGCGAGGACGTCGCCTGGCCGCCCGATCGATCGCGGCTCAATCGACGGAACATGTACCGGGTGCTCGACCGCCACGGCTGGCGCGATGACCTGGGCTGAACCGGTCTATCGGATCGCCAGCCGCAGAACCTCCGGCTGCGCGCCCGAAGCGACCAGGACCGGGGCCGGGTGGGGCGCCGCGCCGTAGTAGTACTGGTAGTTGGGGTCGGCCTGCCACTTGATCGTGCCGTAGGCAACCACGCCGGCGACGACCGCCACGAGCGCGGCCAGGCCGGCTGCCCGGAGCGCGATCGTTTGCGCCTGCGACCCGACCCTCCGCGAGGTCTGCCAGACCGACGAAAGCGTCTGGACGTGGCTCGGCGGCAGAACGAAGGCCAGCCACAGCCCGGCCGTCAACCCGCCGACATGGGCGAAGTTATCGACATTGAAGATCCCGGAGAAGCCGAGAACCAGGTTCAAGACGATGAGCAGGCCGACCTGAGAGGCGATGGCCCGTGATTGAGCATCGAGGATGGCGTGGTGGACGCGCGTCGCGACCAGCACGATCCCGAACAGGCCGAAGATCGCTCCGGACGCTCCCACGCTCCAGCCGTTCGCCGAGAGCCCGAAGGCGTAGCTCGCGGCGCTGGCAGCGACTCCGCTGATCACGTACAGGACCAGCGTCAGCCACGAGCCGTACATCTTCTCGACGAGCAGGCCGGCAAACCAGAGCGCATACATGTTGAAGAGGAGGTGCAGGATGTCGGTCGGGTCGTGCACGAGGACCACCGACAGGAGCCGGTAATAGTCGCCATGAGCCACGTACAGGGGGCTGAGAACCAGCTGCGCTTCGAGCGATCCTGGGTTGAGGTATCCCTGCGATGTCACGGCGCCCGACATCGCCGCGAGAGATACGACCGAGGTCACGGCGATGATCAGGTAGGTCATGAATGGGGACCGCGAGTCGCCCCGGCTGCGGGCGAAGTAACGCTGGGCCGCACCGGCGTTGCCGGTCTCCTTGTTGAGCCAGCCCAGCCTGGAGGCGATCTCGGCGCGATCCTCGCTGGGGGCTCGTTTCTCGCACTCGCGATAGGCCTCGACCGCGCCGCGGAGATCGCCCTCTCGAACGCGGGCTGCGGCCAGCTGTCGCCAGGCCCGATACGCGACGGCAGTCTCGCCCAGGCTCGTTGCCCGCTCCCAGGCCGCGCACGCCTCGGTCTCACGATCAAGCCGGTAGAGCGCGTTGCCGGCTCCGTAGAAGCCGGCCGCCGAGACGTCACGGTCCGCGGTGCCAATTGCCCGCGTGTAGAGCTCCAGCGCCTGCTCGGGCTCGCTCAGCTCCATCAGGTCGTCCGCCTGCGATAGGACCGCTATCGCCGTCGCCCGATCGAGAGGCCCCCGGGCGGTCAGATCGAACCCCGGCGGAAGGCCCGGATGCCCGTCGACGTTGAGCCCATCGGTAGCACGATCCATGCCCGGCACTCTACAGGAAGTGGACGACTCCTCGTGACGGCGCCGCCGGCGCACCCCTGGACGTGCCCGGCGAGGACGAGGACGGGTCGGGGCGTGCCTGAGACGGGCCGGGGCGTGCCAGATGGGCCGCGACTACTCGACGACGGGCTCCCAGCTCGAGGCGGAGACCGCTTCTCGGAAAGCAGCGTCCGGAGCCACCCCGGCGTCGAGCGCGCCGGCGAAGAGGCCGACCAGCCGGCCGAACGAACCGTCGTCATCGGCCGGAGCCTCGAGCACGGTCGCCCCTTCCGGAACCCGCGGCGGCTGCCCGCCGGCCGGGACCAGGACGATGAGACGTGCGCCGGCGAACGCGGCTCCCTCCACTCCGGCCTCGACCGCCGCCTCCGAACCTGGATCGGCCAGGACTATGACACCCGCCTCGGGCAGGTAGCGCAGAGCGAGGTCGACGTCGGCGGCTTCCAGCGCGGGTCGTGTGACGGGGTCCTCGGGGAGCAGCCGCGCTTCGGCGCCCTCGTCCTCTACTTCCGCCGTATCGGCATCGACGACGGCCGCCGCGAGAACGGGAGTGGGGCGCGCCGGGTCGCGCAGCAACGCCGCATGCCCGATACCGAGCCGGCCGAGGGCCACCACGACTGCGTCCCCTGCTCCGTCGTCGCCGACCTTCCCGACCAGCTCGACCTTCGCGCCCCGGAGACTCGCTGCGGATGCCACCTCGACGGCGAGCCCGCCGGCACACTTCTCGCCGTCCGGCGAGTCGGTGTAGACGGGAAGCCCCACGACGACGATCATTCGCCTTCCTCCTCGGCGTCGCCCGGCCTGGGCGGAACGTCCTCGCGGATCACCTCGAGCTCGCCGAAGCCGGCCGATCCGAGCTCGGCCGCGACCGCGTCGGCGTCGCCCACCGCGACGATCGCCAGTCGATCCGGGTCGATGTGGTCCAGCGCGGCACGCTGGACGTGCTCGATCGTGACCGCTTCAACTTCCCGGCGGTAGCGGGCAAGCTCGTCGTCGGGGAGCTCGTTGACGAACAGGCCTGCGAGAGCCGCTACGACCGCGCCCGGCGTCTCGAACCGAAGCGGGAACACGCCGACCAGGAAGTCCCTGGCAGAGGCGAGCTCCGCCGCCGTGACCTGGGTCTCGCGCATGCGGCGCAGCTCGGCCAGCGACTCGGAGATCGCCGGAACTGTAGCGGCCGTCTGGACCGCAGTCCTGACCGAGAACGGCCCGGCCCCGCGGCGCATGTCGAAGCCGGCGCCGACGCCGTACGTGTAGCCCTTGTCCTCGCGCAGGTTCATCTGGAGGCGCGAGTTGAAAAGGCCGCCGAGGATCGCGGCCATGACCTGGACGGCGTGGAAATCCGGCACCCGGCGGGGCAGCCCAACATGGCCGATCCGCAGCTCGGTCTGGACCGCCCCCGGGTGGTGGTAGAGGCGGACCATCGGGTGATCCACCGCCGAGCCGGCCTTCGGGGCCGGTGGGCCGGCCTGCGGCGCTGCCGAGCCGGCCTGCGGCGCTGGTGGGCCGGCCGCGACTCGAGTGTCGCCGCCCATCCCAAATGAGCCCAGCCGCGCCTCGACCATGGTCGGGACATCGAGACCGGTCAGGTCGCCACCGATGACGATCGCCGCCCGGCCCGGATCGAGCAGCGACGCATGGATGTCCCGGAGCACATCCGGCGCCAGCCGCGGAACCGTCCGCTCGTCACCCGCGGCCGGTCTGGCATACGGCGAGTCGGCGGTGTAGATCGTCGAGACAAAGGCCTGGTCGACACGCCGGCGCGGGTCCGCCCTGACCTGGAGCAGGTCGTTCAGTCTTTCGTCGCGGAGTCGAGCTACGTCCGGCCCCGGGAAGGTCGGCCGCTCCGCGAGCTCGGCCAGAAGCCCAAGCGCCGCGTCCAGGCGGCTGGCAACGACGTCGACCGATGCCGCGAAGGCATCCCAGCTTGCGTCCGCGTGGAGCGTGGCCCCGAGGCGCTCGGCGGCCTCGATCAGCTCCACTCCCGGATAGCGCTCAGTTCCCTCCGTCATGGCGCGGGCCGCCAGGATGGTCGCTCCGGCCACGTCAGCCGGTTCGTCCCCGGCTCCCCTCCGGACGACCAGGTTCGCCGAGACCAGCGGCCGACCCGGCAGGTTTACCGTCAGGAGCTGGAGACCAGAGGGCAGGACCGTCCGCTCGAAACGAGGGAATTCGTACCTGCGCGGCTGCCCGGACGACGGCCGGGTCGCCAGGATCTCACCGAGCGTCACGCCACCGTCTCCTCGCCGAGGGCGGCGGCCGGTGCTTCCGCCGCCGGCACGTACGTCAAGACCGCCCTGTTGTCGGGCCGGAACACCTCGGCCGCGGCTGCCTGGATCTCGGCGGCTCCGACCGCCAGGTACCGGTCGAGCTGCCGGTTGATCATGTCCGGATCGTCCATGATCGTCGCGAACATGGCGAGCCGGTCGGCTCGCTCGTCCACCCGCTGGAGCGCGTCGAGCTCGTAGGTCTCGATGAGGGCAAGTGCCCGGGCCAGCTCATCGGCGGTGACGGGCTCCCGGCCAAGCCGCTCGAGCTCCTCCTCGAACGCGGTCTCCACGACCGCGGGGTCGACACCAGGACGCACCGTGGCCTGTCCGGCCACCATCGACGCCCCGCCCGTCAGGCCGACCGGGAAGATCGCCACGTCCTGGGCGATCCGCTCCTCACGGACCAGCCGGCGGTACAGGCGGCTGCCCTTACCGCCCGCGAGTATCTGGGACGCCACCTCCACCGCATCAAAGCGCGGGTCCCCCAGCACTGGCGCCCGGAACCCGAAGAAGTGGCGCGGCAGCGGCACCCGGTCCACGACCTCTTCGCGCGTCTCCGCCCCGATGGTCGCCGGCAGGGTCATGTCGCCGAGCGAAGGGATCGCCGGGTTCGAGGGTATCTCGCCGAAGTATCGCTCGACCCAGGCCCGGGCCTGTGCGGGATCCACGTCTCCGACGATCGAGAGGACCGCATTGTTGGGCGCGTAGTAGGTCCGGAAGAAGGCAGTCACATCGTCCAGCGAGGCGGCGTCGAGGTCGTCCATCGATCCGATGGTGGGATGATGGTTGGGGTGCTCCGGCGGGAAGAGGTGTCCCTGCAGCTTGTGGAACCAATCCCCGTAGGGCCGGTTGTCGTACGAGGAGCGCTTCTCGTTCTTGACCACGTCTCGCTGGTTGTCCAGGTTCTCCTGGTTCAGCGCATCCAAGAGAGTGGCCATCCGATCCGCCTCGAGCCAGAGCGCGAGCTCGAGCTGGTGGCTCGGAACCGTCTCGAAGTAGTTCGTCCGGTAGAGGAAGGTCGTCCCGTTGGAAGTGCCGCCGGCGGCCTGCACGAGGGCCATGTGCTCCGCCTTGGCAACGTGGCCCGATCCCTGGAACATGACGTGCTCGAAGAGGTGGGCGAAGCCGGTCTTGCCGGGAACCTCGTGCTGGGAGCCGACCTTGTACCAGACGCAGACCGCCACTACAGGCGCCAGGTGGTCTTCCGCGATGATCAGGCGAAGGCCGTTGGCCAGGCGCACGTCGGTGAACCTGACGCTCGGAGCGGTCATTCGGTCCGGATCCTCCATCGGCGCGTCCTCTGAACGCGCGGCCACGTGAGTGCTGGCATTGTACGGGCCGGGGCCGCGGCGGACCCCGGCTTCGGCGCCGGGGCGCAATTCCGCGAAACCCGGCCGGCAAGGCCAACCCCCCGCAGGCATCAACCAACCCTGGAGGTTCCCCACCCGCGGACTTGACAGGGCCCGGTCGCCTTGTTAGCCTATCATCTAACATAGGTTAGAGGAGTTGAGCTACATGGCAACGTCACGGAACCTGAGCCGCTCGCCTGCAAGGCCGGGCGGTCTGGTTCGCCCGGGCCTGACGGCTGCACCGATGCCCGCCGTGGATCTCGACCCGCGCACCGCCTACGACTTCCTGGCGAGCATCTGCATCGACTGCGGCGAGCCGGACGACCTGCTGCCCGATGATCGCAGCTGGCTCCTGGAGTCACGCGCCGTACTGGCCGAGCAGTTGGGCTCCGACGCCTCAGTCGAAGCCTGTCTTGGCCTGGTCACCGAGCTGGGCCGAATGCTGGCCGGACGTCCGGAGCTGAGGACCGCGCGGGACGTTGTCGAAGCGATCGACGCGACGGCTGACCAGGAACTGCTCCAGATCATGGTCGGCGAATTGCTCGACGATCCGGGCCTGGGCGCTACCACGCGCCGCGCCCTGGACGGGGACGCCGAGGCCTACGGCCAGCTCCAGGCCCGGTTGGACTCGTTCAAGGGCCACCCGGTCCTGGCCGGGCCGATGGCCGACCTGGCCCCCAGTGCTCGCCGGGTGGCGCACTTCTGGCTGCCACGGTACGAGGCGATCGAGGCCCGAGTCGGCCGGATCCTCGAACGCGACGTGGCGGCACGGCGGTCCGAGGATCGCTCCCGAGATCCGATCGGTTTCGTGGAGCGTACGACCAACGGCATCCGCCTCGTGCCGGAGCAGCGCATCCGCCGGGTCGTCCTGGCCCCGATCTATTTCGGCCGGCCCTACAACCTGCTGACGAAGATCAGCGACGTGCAGATCATCTGCTACCCGATCGCGGACTCGTCCCTCGGGGCCGCCGACAGGCTCGCTCCCCCGGCCGCAACGGTGCGCCTGTACCGGGCACTCGGGGACGGCAGCCGCCTTAGGATCCTGCGCCTGCTGGCCGAGCGAGACGCCTACCTGACCGAGATCGCCAACGAGCTCGAACTGAGCAAGCCGACGATCAAGCACCATCTTGCCCTGCTCCGAGCGGCCGGCCTGGTCACGGTCACCGACCAGGGCAACCTGACCTACTACAGCCTGCGACACGACCGTGCCGAAGAGGCCGGCGTTGAGCTTCGGGCCTACCTGGCCCACTGACTGCGAGGATCGGCATGTCCGGAGCCCACGACCGAATGTTAGATAAGCGACTAACTGAACTCACTCAGTCTTCTAACCGGGGAGGGTATGAGATGTTCCACGAGATACCCGAGCAGCGCCTCGTGTACATAAAGGAGCGGCACGCCGACCTGATCACCGAAGCCGCTGCCATTCGGTCCGCCGCCCGCCCGAGGGGTCGCGCCGAGCGCCGCTTCACCGGGCTTCACCTCCACATCGGCAGAATCCTGATCGTCGTCGGGCGTACCCTGCGCGAGGAGGATGCCCTCCGTCCGGACCCGATCCACTCGTAGCACTGACCGGGGGAGCTCCGTGGCTGAAGCACTGGCCCGATACCTGCGCAGCTTCACGGGATTCAGTCGCGACGCTCGGCTGTTTCTGCTGACGACGATCGTCTTCGGCGCCGCGCTGAGCCTTTACTGGATCGACTTCAACCTGTACCTGGAGTCGATCGGGCTGGACCGCCCCACGATCGGGTTGATGCTCGCGCTGTCGCAGCTGGCCGGCGTGATCGTGGCGCTGCCGGCGAGTGCGCTCTCGGACAGGTTCGGCCGGCGCGCTCTCATGGCCATCGGAATGGCCCTGGTTGCGGTCGCGCTATTCGCGTTCCTGCCCGGTCAACGGGCGTTGCTGTTCGTGGGCGTATTGGCACTCGGAGCCGGCTCCCAGATCGTCTCGGTGGTGCAGATACCGTTCATCGCCGAGCACACGCTGCCGAAGCAGCGCAACGAGTACTTCGCCGTGTGGTCGGCACTGGGATTCATCACTTCGCTCGTCTCGGCCGTCGTCGGCGGCGGAGTTGCGACGGCCCTGGCGGGCAGCCTCGGTCTTGCGTCTGCGTCGGCGCCCTACCAGATCCTGCTGACGGGCGTGGCCGTCCTGGGGGTCATCGCACTCGGCACGGTCTACCTGTTGACCAGCGATCGGCCGGCTCCCGACCGCGAGCGGCCGGAGAACCGGGGCCGGTTCGGGCTGGTGATCTCCGACCGCCGGCTCTTCTTCCAGCTGCTGCTGCCGGGCTTCCTTACCTCTCTCGGCGCGGGCCAGCTGATCCCGTTTCTCAACGTCTTCATCCAGACCAAGTTCAACCTGGACCTCGCGGCGGTGAACGTCGTCTTCGCCGTGACGAGCCTCGGCACGGCAATCGCGATCCTGGCCCAGCCGGCGCTGGCGAGCCGGTTCGGGCGAATCGGATCGATCGTGCTGGTCCAGGGGGCCAGCATCCCGTTCCTGGTCGTCCTCGGCTTCTCGCCGGTGCTCTGGACGGTGGTCGTGGCCCTGACCGTGCGCAACTCGTTGATGAACGCCGGCAGCCCCATCTTCGATGCTTTCGCCATGGAGCGAGTCTCGCCCGCCGAGCGGGCCACGCTCGCGGCCGGAATGACCTTGCTCTGGTCGCTCGGGTGGACCGTGGCACCTCTCTACTACAGCGAGTTGCAGGCCCGGCTCGGCTTCACGGCCGGCTACGCGGTCGACTTCGTCACGATCATCGTCCTGTACACGGTCGCCACGGCACTGCTCTGGTCATGGTTCCGAAGCTCCGACCGCCACGCCGCCGTGGAGGCCGTGGCGGTGCCGGTCCAGACCGAGGCCCCGGCCCTCCTCGACCACGCCTAGCCAGGGGTGCCCCCGGCGGCTGTCGCGGGGCGGATCTCGGCCGCGTGGCGGCCCGTCCGGACCTGGGCGCGACAGAACGTTCCCCAACGATCATTTCGAGCGCCGACCCTGGTCGAAGCGCGACCCTAGCGTCGCCCCTTCCACGCGTGGCCCGAAGGCGCGCGATGGCTCACGCCCGGCCGGCGACTCTGCGCGAGGAGTGCCTCGATCTCAGCTCTCAGCCGCCGCCCGAAGGTCGCCCGCTGAAGCCACTCCAGGTAGTCCATGTCGTGGCGGGCGATCTCGCCGAGCGACCAGCCGGCATAGCGGCCGAAGTCCAGCACGGTCCCGGCAGGGCGACCCGGCGGTGGGCCGGCGTGGGACGCGGCGGGCGCAGGCTGGGTGCCGGCGTGGGATCCGGCAGGTGCAGGCGGCGGGCCGGCGTGGGGCGCGGCGGGCGCAGGCTGGGTGCCGGATCCTGGACGGGCGGCCGCCTCTGCAGGTGGCAGGTTCACCAGTTGGGCCCGCTCAGCATCGTAGGCCGCCCGGCGGGCGGGGTCGCCGAGCACGTCCCAGGCATCGTTCAATGCGATCATCCGGGTCGGGTCGCCGCCGTGATCGGGGTGATACTTGCGTGCGAGAGCGCGGTAGGCCGCCCGGACAACTTCCGGGTCCGCTCGGTGGTCGACCTGGAGAACCTCGTAGTAGTCGGGCATCCGCAGAGCCTACAACGGGCCGCGAGCGTAAGTGAGGCACGATTGCAGGCGCACCCGGCGAGGCGGTCGACCGCGCCTGCTGGCGGTTGGCAGCGGCCCGCGCCTGGGGTCCACCGGCGGCTGCAGGAGGCGCTCCAGCTGCCGAACCCGGTCAGTTCCCCCCGCCGCGGCGTGCGCGCCCCGACTTGCCCGCTCCCGTTCGGGCGAGGGCCAGGAGAGCGGCGGACTCCTCGCTCGCCGCGATGGCGTCCTCTTTGGATTGGGCCCGCGCCCGCCCCTCGCGCTCGTTCGCGGCGTCGCGCAGAAGGGTGTTGAACTGCTCGTTCAGTTCGTCCTCGGCCCCGCGCTGACGGCTCGTGTCCACCGCTGCGCGGGCCGGAGCGGGTCGGGATTTCGCCGCAGGCGTCCCCGCCTCACTTCTTGATGGCCGGGTGCCCGAAGCGCCTTTCGGCGGGCGCGCCTCGCCGGCGCCGCCATCTGCGGTTCGTCCAGTCACGAGAGCACGACCAGGAAGAGCATCGTTCACCGCTCGGCCGACCGAGACGCCGTCTCGGAAACCGGGACTCCGGACGGGCCGGACAACGCAGATTCTGCGCCTCCGCTCGCACCAAGGCAATCGGTAGCTCACAGTCCCGGTCGCGGCTGACATGCTGGGCCAGGACGGTATCTCGCAGGCCGTCCAGGTCTCGGTGGGTGGCGCGCTGGCCAGCCCCGAGGACTCGGCCGACAGTCTCTTCGCCCGGGCAGACGACGCCCTCTACGCCGCCAAGGCCTCGGGTCGAAATCGGATCGAGATCGCACGGCCCGCCTGACGCAGGCAGGAGTCGACGCCGGACCGGCCTGCAGGCGGGCGGCGCTCAGGTGCGAGATTCGGCCTGGACGAAGGCAGGTGCGGCCCAGGCAGGATGCGGGTACCGGTAGAAACCCTCGCCGCTCTTGACGCCGAGACAGCCGCGGTCGACGTACACCTTGACGAAGTCGGCGTTCCTGCGTCTCTGGGCGTCGCCGGTTCGCCCCGCCCAGAAGTCGGTGATGTCCCAGACGGTATCCAGGCCGACTCCATCCAGCATCCCGAACGGCCCGATCGGCATCTTCATGATGCCCATCCAGGCCCGGTCGACGTCCTCGACCGACGCAATCCCGTTGGCCACGAGCGTGATCGCCGCCTCGTTGAGCGCGGAGTACATCGCATTGAAGACGTAGCCGGAACTCTCCTTGTGCAGCTGGATCGGGATCTGCCCGATCCGTCGCGCGAAGGCGAGAACCAGCTCGGTCGTCTCGGGCGAGGTGCCGGAATGGGGCATCACGTCGACCACGTTAGACGACCACACCGGCGGGTGGAAATGGAGGGCAGCAACCCGGTCCGGCCGGCCCGTCGCGGCGGCGAACATCGACGGCAGCAACGTGGACGTGTTGGTGGTGAAGATCGTCCTCGGCGGGCACAGGGCATCGAACTGCGACAGCACGCGTCCTTTCAGGGCCGGGTCCTCGGGCACGGACTCGCTCACGATGTCCGCCTCGGATGCCGCCATCGCGGGATCGGTCGTCCGAGAGATGTTCGCGAGGGCTCGCTCGCGCCCCGTGGCGTCGATCGCTCCCGTCGCGACCAGGTCGTCCGCGTACGCGCGGATGCGCCCCCACCCCCTCTCCAGAGCGGCTGGGTCGATGTCGTACAGGGCCACCTGGTATCCATGTGTGGCGCACTGCAGGCCGATCTGGAGACCCATCGTGCCACTGCCGATGATGAGCACCCGGTGGATATCGTCGACGTTCATGACACTCCTCTGTCGTCGCTGATCGACCCGGTCAGCCGGGTGTACCCGTGCTCCAAACCGGCGACTCAACCCGGCAGCGCGGCCCACCTGGTGACCGCGTCCACGGCGCGCTGCCAGGACTCTCGACCCTCCGCCCGCCGATCGGCGCCGATCCGGGGCTCGAAGACCCGGGTCTCGCCCGGCAGCGGGGGCAGATCCGATTCGCCTTCCCAGAACCCGGCCCCAGCCCGGCCAGCAACGCGGCCGCGCGGGCCGTCGTCTCGCGGAACGATGAGCGCAGGATGGGGATGCCGAGCCAGTCGGCCTGAATGGCGCAGGCGCTGTCGCTGGCGGAGAGACCGCCGCCCACCTTCAGCCGGGTCACCCGGACGCCGGCCCTGGCGTCGATCTCGTCGAGGATCGCCGCGAGTTGCAGACCAATCGAGTCGAGGAAGGCGCGGGCGATGTGGGCGCGCGTGTGGGCCAGCGCGAGACCCAGCAGGGAGCCGCGCGCTTCCCGCACGCCGTACGGGACGTTGAGGCCGGTGAAGGCAGGCACGAAGACGAGACCGGCCGCGTCCGGCACCGTCTCGGCGAGATCGCTCAGCTCCTCGTCGGTCGCGATCATGCCGGCGCCCTCCCGCAGCCAGCGCACGGCCGCGCCCGTGACCGTCGTGTCGGCCTCCAGGCAGTGGCTGGGCCTTCCTCCCAGCAGCCAGGCGAGGTAGACCTTGATCGTGTCGAGAGCCGGAGCCGCCTCTCCGAGGCACACGTTCACGAACGAGGCCGTTCCGTGCGTGCACTCGGCGTCGCCCGTCGCGCGGCAGTCGTATCCGAACAGCGCAGCCTGCTGGTCGCCGATCATGGCCCGAACGGGCACCCTCGTGGAGTCGAGATCGAGCCAGCCAAACTCGGCGACGGTATCGGTCGCATCGGGCAGCGCGGCCCTGGGCACGCCGAGGTAGTCGAGCCATTCCGCCCAGTACTCCCGCGCCCGGAAATCGTAGAGGCACATGCTCTGCGCGAGCGACACGTCGATCCGGTGGCCGTCGGACCGGCCGAGCGCGTTCAGCACCCAGAGGGCCGAGAGCCCGATCCGCAGCCGACCTTCTCGCGCCGCCTCGACCACGACCGGGTCGTTCGCCAGCCGCCACTTGAGGTGAAGCGCCGCGCTGTACGGGCCCGGCCAGTAGCCCAGGCGCGTGCGGCATTCGGCGACGAGAGGCCAGGCGTGCAGATCCCGTTCGAGGGGCTGCGTTCGCAGATCCTGCCAGGCTATGGCATTCGCCAGTGGGAGGCCGCTGGCCGCGTCCCACACGAAGTCGGTGTCCCGCTGCGACGCGAGCCCGCAGGCGGCCAGCTCGGCCGGCTCGATGCCGGCCTGGGCAAGCGCTCCGTCGATCGCCTCGCGCACTCCGGAGCTGACGGCGAGCGGATCCTGCTCGACGCGGTCGGCCGCCGGGTAGAGCCGCGCGAGCGAGCGGTAGCCGTAGCCGCGGACGTTGCCGTCGCGATCGAGCACGAGCGCTCGGCTTCCGCTCGTGCCCTGGTCGATGCCGAGGAGAAAGTCCTTCATCGGTGCTCCTGGACCCGGGAGTCGGGCGGGCCGGACCGGCGGCGCAAGTCCGCGACCCCGCCTCGAAGTGGCAGCTGCTACGGTAGCAACTCCTCGAGCCGGTGGAGCACGAACGTCGGCTCGATCGCCGATCGAGCCAGCATCGCCGCGGTCGTGGCCCCGGTTAGAGCCAGCGCGGCCGCCATGCCCGCGTTGAGGCCCATCACCACGTCCGTCTCCAGGCGGTCGCCGATCATCAGGCAGTCCGCCGCCGGCAGACCGAGCATGGCAAGAACCGCGTCGATCATGTGGCCCGACGGCTTGCCGACGATCGCCTCGCAGGACACGCCCGTGCAGGCCTCCACGGCCGCAATGACAGACGCCGCGTCGGGCTCGCCGCCGCCGGGCACCGGGCAGTAGCGGTCCCCGTTGGTGGCGAAGAAGCGGGCCCCGGCCCGGATCGCGTCGAAGGCAACCTGTAGCTTCGGGTAGGCGAAGGTCCGGTCGAAGCTGGCGATGACCGCGTCCGTGCGCGCCGCCTCGGCCACGATCTCAAACCCGGCCGTCGCGAGCGCGCGCACGAGCGGCCCCTCACCGATGACGAAGAGGCGGGCGCCCGGCATCCGCTCCTGCAGCAACCGGACCAGCACCTGGGTTGACACGAGGATGTCGTCCAGGGGCGTCGGCAGACCCAGGCGCGTGAGCTTGGCGGCGTACTCCTCGGGCGTATGAGTCGGGTTGTTCGACAGAAAGACCGTGTGGCAACCCTGGGTGCGGAGGCGGGTGATCGTCTCGCCCGCCGTGGGGAGGAGCGCATCGCCCAGGTACACGGTCCCGTCGAGGTCGAAGACGTAGCCGCGATAGAGGCGGGGCGGGCGCTCCATCAGGCTTCGATGCGGACTGCGTCCCCGACGAGGGAACTCAGGGCCATCTCGCCTCCCGCAGGTTCGAGGACCGGCGTTTCACGCACGGGATCTGGTGAGCCCGCAGGGATTCGAACCCTGAACCAATTGATTAAGAGTCAATTGCTCTACCGTTGAGCTACGGGCCCACGGCCGCGAAGGATACAACAAGGCGAGCTGCCCGGATGAACCGTCCTCCCGATGAACCGGCTGCCCCCGGATCCTTTCGCTGCCCGCCGCGACAGGCGTGGATGGGGCTTCTCCGAGCGAACGCCTGCCGGTGCCCCCGCCCAGGCGCGGGATCAGCCAGACCGGAGGTGGCTCTCAGTCCCCGGCCCGCCGCCGATCAGCTGGCTGAGTATCGCGTCCGCGGCCTCATACGGGTCCAGTTCGTGAGAGGCGACGCGACGGAGCAGATCGCCCGCGGAAGTCGCCGCGGCGGCCGCGGCGTCCGAGCCGGCGGCGGGCCGACCGGCGGCCGCTCCCTCCTCGCCGGGCGCAGGCACGTCCCCAGCGCCCTCGAGCGATCGTACCCGCTCGTGCAGCCGGTCGGCCAGCACCCCCCAGACCTGCGCTTCGGCCCGCTTGAGACGCGCCGAGTCGCGTTCGCCACCGCCCCCGGCGGAGCGATGGCGATCGACGGCCGCGACCAGCTCGGCGACCCCCTCGCCCGTGACGGCGGTCGTGACCAGTACCTCCGGGCGCTTCGGCGCCGGCCGGCCGGGTCGGGCATCCCGAGGGGCATCGGCCAGCATCGCATGGAGCTGGCCCGCGGTCCGGTGTGCGCCGGGGCGATCGCCCTTGTTCACGACGACGATGTCGGCCACCTCGAGCAGGCCCGCCTTGATGGCCTGTATCTCGTCGCCCATCTCGGGCGCCTCCACGACCACCGTGGTGTCGGCCGTGGCGGCTACCTCCACCTCGCTCTGGCCGGTGCCGATCGTCTCGATCAGCACGACGTCGAAGCCCGCCGCGTCGAAGACGGCAGCCGCGGCCGTGGTCGCCGATGAGAGCCCGCCGGCGTGGCCGCGCGAAGCCATCGAACGAATGAAGACCCCGTCGTCGGACGCGTAAGCCTGCATCCGGACGCGATCCCCCAGCAGCGCACCGCCCGTGATCGGGCTCGACGGATCGACCGCCACGACGGCGACGGGCCGGCCGGCACGGCGCAGTTCGGCGATCAGCGCCGCCACGAGCGTGCTCTTGCCCGCGCCGGGGGGTCCGGTGATGCCGATCAGCTGAGCGCGCCCGGCCAGCGGATAGAGGCGCCGCAGAGCCGGCTCGGCGAGCGGCGATCGGTTCTCGACCGCGGTGAGCAACCGCGCGAGGGCGCGGCGGTCACCGGCCAGGGCGGCGTCGCAGAGCGCGTTCGCCCGTCCCTCGACCGCGGCCTCGTCAACCGTCGGCGCGCGCGGGTCGGCCACGCCGTTACGGACTAGTCCCGCGGCCGGGCGTTGGCCCGCAGGAAATCGGCCACCTCGGCGATCGTGGTGCCGGGGCCGAAGACGGCGGCTACGCCGCATTCCCGCAGGGCCGGGACGTCGTCATCCGGGATGATCCCGCCGGCTGCCACGAGCACGTCGCCGAGGCCGCGGTCGCGCAGCAGGCGGCACACGCGCGGCACGAGCGTCATGTGCGCACCCGACAGGATCGACAGCCCGACGACGTCAACGTCCTCCTGGAGGGCCGCGGTCACGATCATCTCGGGCGTCTGGCGCAGGCCCGTGTAGACGACTTCGAAACCTTCGTCGCGAAGGCCGCGAGCCAGCACCTTGGCACCGCGATCGTGGCCGTCGAGGCCGGGCTTGGCGATGAGAACCTTGAGCGGTCGATCGGTCATGGTCGGATGATAGCGAGCAGAACCGACCGGCTCAGCCCGGATCGACGCAAACCACTGTCGCTCGATGGGGGCGAGTTCGGCGCGCGAGGACCGCGCCTACCACGCCCCCAGGACCGCGCCTCCCGCGTCCCGGCTCCGGCGGCCGCTGGTACCGTCCCTCAGACCCGCGGGACGGCCCGCTCGAGGTGGGCCATGAACTCGTCGCGGGTCTGCTTGTTCGCCCTGAACGCGCCGAGAATGGCGCTCGTGACCAGCGTCGCGCCACCCTTCTGGACGCCGCGCATGGCCAGGCAGAGGTGCTCCGCCTCGATCACGACCCCGACACCGTACGGGTTGAGCCGCTCCTGCAGAAAGTCGGCGACCTGCTGGGTCATCCGCTCCTGGACCTGGAGCCGGCGGGCGTACATCTCCACGATCCTGGGGATCTTCGAGAGCCCGATGACGCGGCCGCGTGGCAGATAGCCGACCGCGGCGGTGCCGAAGAACGGCAGCATGTGGTGCTCGCACAGGGAGTAGAACGGGATTCCCTTGACGACGACCATCTCGCTGTAGCCGACATCGAAGAGGGCGCCGTTGATGAGGCGGTCGGGATCCACGCGGTAGCCGCAGGTGAGCTCGAGCCACATCCGATGCATTCGATCGGGCGTCCGGAGCAGGCCTTCGCGCTCCGGGTCCTCCCCGATCTCAACGAGGATCTGGCGCACGGCGCTCTCGACGACGCCGGACCGCCCGGACTCCTCCCCAGCCGCCGGCTTCTCGGCGGCCTCGGCGCGCTCGTCGTCTTCGCCCCGTTCGATCTCATCGACCAGCTGGCGAACGTGCGCCTCCAGGTCGAGCTCCTCGCGGTCGAACGGCTGATCGGTCGGCATCTCCTGCTCCTTCGGTCGAATCCTACGCCGCCGCGCCGGTCGAGTCTCCGCTCGCGATTCGGGGCGACCGGCGGGGCCGTAGCATAGGCACATGGCCAAACGACCCAGGGGCACCGCACGCCGCCGTCACGCAACTGCGGCTTTCGACCGATTCGAGGAGCTCGTGCAGCGCGCGCTCGAGGCGATACCGGAGCCTTTCGCGCGGGCCCTGGACGAGGTCGCCATCGTCATCGACGACGAGCCGTCTCGGCAGCAGCGACACGAGGTCGGGCTGGGCCGCGGGGAGGGACTGTACGGGCTGTACGAGGGCATTCCTCGGACCGAGTACGCGGCCGACTGGGCTTTCCTGCCGAACAAGATCACGCTCTTCTCGAGCGCGCTCCTCGAGGACTTCCCCGACCCGGCCGAGCTCGAGCACGAGGTCTGGATCACAGTGATCCACGAGCTTGCCCACCACCTGGGAATCCCGGACGCGCGCCTGCACGACCTGGGCGTCGACTGAGAGGGTCTGCCGGAAAGACGATGCAACTTCGGGGCCTCTGCGAGCATCGATACGGGTAGAGGCAACAAGAGGGAGGCAGATGGAGCGAGCGCTCGTCGAGAGAGCCCGATCGGGCGATCGCGCTGCCTTCGATGACCTCGTCCGCAGCCGGATCGACGCCGTGTACCGCACCTCGCTGGCAATCGTGGGCGATCGGGGCGACGCCGCCGACGCGACGCAGGAGACGTTCGTGTCGGCGTGGTGCCATCGCGCGGCCCTGCGCGAACCAGACTCGTTCGATGCCTGGCTCGGTCGAATAAGCCTGAACGCATGCCGCCGGCAGCTGAGGCGTCGCGGCCGAACCAGGGTTCGCGAGATCCGGCTGGTCGACCCCGAGGACGAACGCGAGCCGGCTTCGCCAGAACGGGCGCTCGACGACCGAACGGCCGATGCCGATGTCTTCGACCGAGCCTTCGCTCGCCTGTCGGTCGACGACCGGGCCGTCCTCGTCCTGCACCACTTCCAGGAGCGCCCGGTTGCCGAGATCGCGGCCGTCCTGGGGGCGCCGGCGGGAACGATCAAGTCCCGGCTCCACCGCGCCCGGGCGGCGCTCGAGTCGGCGCTGACGAAGGAGGCCCGATGAACGGCGAGCTTCCACGAAAGGACCCGCAGATCCGCGAGCAGCTGGCCCGGCGTTCGGCCGGACGACTGCCCGATGGGCTGTTATCGGATGTGACCGCGGCGCTGGACCGGCCGCCCGCATCGCGAGTCGGGCTCCGCTGGTTGCGGCCGACCTTGACGGGGCGGCGACTCGTTGGCGCCGGAATGGGCCTGGCCCTGGTGGCGATCCTCGCAGTGGCGATTGCCTTGCCCGCATCGCGCAACGGACCGGCCGCGTCGCCCGCCTACCCGGCCGACCGGGCGCTCACGACGGCCGAGCTCGCGTCGCTCATGGCCGGACCGGCGCCGGCGGTGAACGCGGCGCTGGCCGTCTCGACGACGATCGACGTGCGCAACGACGTCTGCCCGATGAACCGCTACCCGACGGTCGGCACCATCCACGGGATCGAGCCGAGGGTTTGCGTGATGGGGGCAACGCTGGCGGCGCAGCTCCCCGGCCCAACCGCGACCGGAGTTTTCGCGTTCCGCTACCTCGGCCCCGGCTACCTCGGGCTCCTCGGCGAGATAACGCCGGCTCCGGGCTCGAAGGTCGCCTTCTCCGTCGCCGACGACTGGCCGCTCTTCGGCAGGACGTTCCTGGTCGAGGGCTGGCTGGGGGCCATTGCAATCTCGTGCCCAACGTACATAGCCACCACGGGCGGTGACCCTCTCGACCCCGACGGCGCCGACCAGTGCGAGTTCAACTGGCTGACCGACGATCCGGAGCTTGGGGCATCCGTTGTCCCGGGCGGCCCGCCTGCAGTGCCGGGCGGCGGGCGGAACGTCGAGGCCGGCGGGATGCGCCTGATCGACGACATCCCGGGCCAGACGCCGGTCCACGGCGTCTTCGTCGTTCGGAGCGTCACCGAGCAATGCGCCGGGGCCTCGCCGCAGAGCAACGTCGGCTGCACCGCGTGGCGCGTCCTGGCCAGGATCGCGGACCTCCCGATGCCGCTGCCGAGGCCCGCAAGTCCGTCACCTTCGCCGACACCCACCGAAAGGACCGCCCCACCGGCGACGCCGGTCGCGCCGACGCCCGGGCCACTGGATTCGGCTCCCGTCGGGCTGCTCGGGTCCGGCGATCGCCCGTTGACCGAGGGCGAGTTCGCGACCCTCTGGGCCGCCGACCCGGCACACCTCGCCGATCGTATCGTGATCGTGAAAGGGCCTGTTCCGACGGGTTTCGAGTGCTGGGCCGCCGGCGCAGCCGACGCGGTAACGCCGGCGCCGGCCTGCCACATCGGCGTACTCGACGGCTTCATCGCCCAGGAAGGCTACTGGGCCGTGCGCGTGGGTTCCGACGGCTCGCTGACCATCATCGGCGAGATCTCCATCCCGACGAGCGGATTCGTGTTCCCGCTCGAGGAGGCCCTGACGAAGATGGACCCCGATGCAACCAACCAGTTCTTCATCGTCGACGCCTGGCTCGACTGGGAGCCGTCCCTCGCCTGCGACACGCCCCCCTACCCGACCGACTCGCTCTGTGGCGCAGGGGCGGTCTGGTCGGTGCTGACCAGCGCGCCGCTTGCTCAGCAACCGTGGGGCTATCCGTTTGAGTCTCCGCTTCCGTCGGGCGTCTCGTGGTTCGACGCCGGGCTTGGCGCCTACCAGGTCTTCGGATCGTCTGATCTCAACGCCCGGCCGATCCACGGCCTGTACCTGCTCAAGGGGACCGTAATCCAGGGCCGCCTGGAGCTGGCAGCGCTTCCCTAGCCGGTCGAGCGGCTGCCGGCGCGGCGCCGGTGGCGGTAACATGCAGGCACCAATCGTCGGAGCCGAGGCCGCCACGCGGCCGCCACTCAGGAGTGGGTCGAATGCCGGGCTTCACCCCTTTCACCAGCAACTACCAGGATCTGTCGAGCAACCAGGGCTACCAGTTCGAGTTCCGCTGCGACATCTGCGGCAGCGGCTACCGCAGCGAGTTCCAGAAGAGCGCTCTGGGCATGGGTGCGACGCTCCTCGGCGGCGCCAGCAGCGTTCTGGGCGGCCGCTTCTGGGGGGCTTCCAACGCGGCCCAGACGGCCCAGCAGGTCACGGACCGCGACGCTCGCGACAAAGCGCTGCAGAAGGCATCCAATGAGATCATGCCCTTGTTCCACCGCTGTGTGCGGTGCAACAACTGGGTCGACGAGACGTGCTTCAACAAGCAGCGTGGCCTCTGCGTCAACTGCGCCCCGAACCTCGCCACCGAGATGGAGGCAGAGCGCTCGTCGGTCGAGCTCAACCAGATGCGCCAGGCGATGCAAGGCCAGCAGGTCTTCTCGGGCGACCTCAGCGCCCGCGCGACCGAATGCCCCAACTGCGGCAAGCCGATCGGCAGCGAGAAGTTCTGCGGCAATTGCGGCACGCCCCTCGGAACGCCCAAGTGCAGCAAGTGCGGCGCCGAGCTTGCGGCCGACATGCGCTTCTGCGGCAACTGCGGCAACAAAGTCGGCTGACGGCGCGGGGCGCTCCGAGCCAACCCGCTCGACGGGCGGACCGCCCTGCAGCCGCTCCCGGACCGCTTATACCGCCATCGTCCCGCAGATCGTGCAGAACCGGGCGCCGGCAGGGAGGGGGGCGCCGCAACCACTGCAGGCCCCTGCCGACTTGAGGACCGGCGCAGCCGCGTCCGGATTGAGAGGCGGGCGCGGCGCCGGCGGGGCGGCAGGAGCGGCGCCGGCAGATGTTGAGGCCTGGGCAGCCGGGGGCACGGCAGGCGTCGGCGTGGCAGTTCCCGCGTTCGTGGCCGTCCCGCCCGTCGCCACCGTCCCCGGAGGCGGCGCGATCAAGGACTGGCCACACGATGGACACACGGTCCAGGCCGGGTCCTCGACGATCTTGCGGCAGTTCTGACAGCGCTTGGGGGCGAACGGGTCGACCTGGCCGCAGTAGGGGCAGGCGGCCACGGCCCGGTCGATGAACTTGTCGCAGTAGGGGCACGGGTGCTTGAAAGTGGGCATCGTCCGCTCCTCTAGCCTGGGGTTCCGGAACGCCTGGTCTCGTAGTTCGCGTGGTCCGCCGCGCCACTCACGCCCGCCGCGGCAGGGGTGTCGGGCGCGTTCCCACCGGGCTCCGCGTCGTCGCCGCCGTCGCCCCCGGCGGCGGATATGGCCGATTCCTGGGCCGCGCGACCGGGCCACTCCGCCGCCTCGTCGTGAGCGGTCGAGTGCCAGCGGATCAGGTCCGCCACGGCTGCTGACCAGCCCGCGGGGTCGCGGTGGACGATCCGGGCCACGAATCGGCTCCTCGCCCAGGCGAGGCTGGGCAGCACCGCAAGCGCGAGCCGGTAACGCAGGTACTTCGGCAGCCTCAGCTGGTCGGCGGGAAGCGCCATCGGCTCGCGCAGGAAGCGGCAATCGACCAGCGCCTCGCTGATGTCCCGGACGGCCTGCTCGCCGGCTATGCCAAGCCTCTCCGGCGGCTCTCCCCTGTACTGCGCCCGCGGCATGACGCGGTAGAAATAGGTGGCGTGGGCGCCGGCGGAGACCAGCTCGAGTGCCACCAGGTTGCCCGGCATGGCCACGAGAAACCATATCTTGGGCTCGCCCCCGCCCGGATCGACCGGCGACATCGCGACCCATCGAGGCGCCACTGTCCCGGCCGTGCGGCACAACGACTGATAGCTCTCCGCGAAGGTCGGCTCGCCCAGGACGGCCGTCTCGACCAGGGGCCAGCCCGCGTCCCCGAAGGCATCGGGACGGGTGGGACGGCCGTCGACGAGCAGGTTCGAGGCCTTCTGGCGGACGCCGAACGGCGCGTCTGGCATCAGCCCCTCGACGAAACCGGCGGCGTCGGCATAGGCGCCGTCGCGCAGCTTTCCGAGCGTGTCGCGGATGCGCGTCGCCGCCGCCCCGAGGCCGCGGAGCGCGAGCGTTCCGGGCTCACCGTCGATCGCCACGTCGCCGGGGCTCGGCAGCGTGACCGTCGCGATAGACGCCCGCCGGAAGTGGATCCACGTCGCTCTTTCATCGAGCGGGCAGACTACGAAGCCCCACGGATGAACGACGAGCTGCCCGACACCCGTGCTGGGAGTCGCCGGCCCGTCAGGCCCCGGACCGAGAGGACTCGTCGTCGGCGTCCAGGTGAACTCGACCAGCTCGGCCGGTTCGTCGGGGACCTTGACCAGGCCGTCGGTCAGGCGCTGCTTGAGTCGAAGCTCCCGCAGCAGCCGAACCATCGGCCCGAGACGGTCGCCGAACTTCTCGAGCAGGAACCGCATCGCGTCGGGGCCTTCGCCCAGGACAAGGAGCGCCGTCGACTGCTGGACCGCGATCAGGCTCAGGTCGCGGAAGCCGGCCCGAATCGGCCGCCCCGTCCCGATCTCGAGCGTCAGGCCGGTCGAGTCGATGCCGACGGTCGCCGACTCGGGAACGCTGTTCGGACCGGCCAAGCGGCCCTCGCCCCTTATCTCGATCGTCTCGAGCTGCGCGCCGCCCCCGTCGCGGGCCGTGTCGCGGCCGGTCTGGGTGCGGACGTCGCGGGCGTCGCGGCCGTCGATCCGCATCCCCCGGAGGTCTCGCGCGTCGTGGCCCTGCATCCCCCCGAGGCCGAGGACGCCGGCCAGGCTCTGTAGCTGACCTGCGTCGAGGGCGCCGCCGGTCAGGCGCGGCTCACGCAGATCGCCGCTCACTACGCCCCCGGGCTCGCGGCTCAGCACGCTCCCAGGCCCGCCGTCGAACGCGCCACCATCTTCCATGGCGCCATCGTAGCCAGAACCGGACGGTCCAGCGGAACGGCGTGTCCAGTTCAATCGCAACTCGGGTCGGGCGGGCCGCCAAACGCTCCTTGCGTCTTTGCGCAAACTATAGTAGATTCTCGACATGCTCTACGTAGGCGATCTCGAGACCGCGCGGCAGCGTAGCGCGGCGGTGGCCAGGGCCCTCGCCGACCCGAAGCGTCTCTGCGTCCTCCATTGCCTCGCCGACGGAGAGCTATCGGTGCGAGAGCTGTCCGAACGAGTCGGCTGCCACGTCCCGAACATGAGCCAGCATCTGGCCGTCCTCCGGAACTCAGGGCTTGTCCTGACCCGGCGGGAAGGCAACGCGATCTACTATCGACTCGCTGACCCGCGGGTTCTAGAAGCGTGTCGGCTGCTCCAGACAATCGCCGGTTGAGCCTCGGTGCCGGCATAGAACTCCAGGTAGAAAGGACCATCGCCAGGTGGCCGAAGTAAAAGCAGTAACGGACGAGACGTTCGAACAGGTCGTCCTCAACGCAGAGCGGCCGATCATCGTCGACTTCTGGGCGACCTGGTGCGGTCCGTGCCGGATGGTCGCCCCCGAACTCGAGAAGATCGCCAACAAGTACGCGGGTTCGATCGACGTCGTCAAGATGGACGTCGACGCGAACCCCGGCATCTCGCAGGCGCTCCAGATCATGACTATCCCGACCATCGCCTTCTTCCGTCCCGGCAAGCCGCCGATGGCGGTCGTGGGGGCGATGCCGGCCGAACAGTTCGAAGCCAGATTCGGTCTGGCGGAATACGCTAAAATGAAGGCCAGCTGAGCCTGCGCTCCTCGAAGCGAATACCAAGCGGGGCCCCTCGGCTCCGTCCCAACGACCCCGGCCTCCCCCCTCGGGCCGGGGTCGTGCTATTGCGGCCGCCGAATGAAGCACCTCGTGGCCGAGCGGACGGGAGACCCGCCCCGCACGGCCGATCCGCGACGGGGCTTCCCGGCGCCTGAACGAATCCAGCCCGGCTCAGTAGCCGGCGGCCGAGAGAACGGCCCGAAGATCAGCTTCGTGCTCGGCGTAATGCTCCGTCGTGTTCCCGAGCAACGAGCGGAGGACATCTGGATCCTTGAGCCAGCGCGTTTCGGGGACCACGGTCAGGTAGCCGCGCAGCTCGCCCGGCATCGTTGAGAATCGACGTCGAACCTCGGCCATGGGCAGGGCGGCCCATTCGGCCTGATATCGAGCATTGAAGCCATCGCCCTGCGCCTCCCAGTCCCCGACGATCGCCCGGAACCGCTCGTAGGTGGGGCTGCTGGTTCCCAGGGCGAGTTCGCGCGCGAAACCGAGAGCCCATTCGACCCAGGCCGAGAGGTGCGCCATCAGATCCCGGCCCCTCCAGCCGTGCGCGCCGTCGACGGTTCGCTCGAGTTGTTCGTCGGTCAGCTCTAGGAGGGCCTCGAAGGGCCGCCAGGCGTCGCGCTCCTCCTCGAGAAACGAGAATCCGTCCGCGTACATGCGTTGGATAGTAGCGCGACCCGAATCACGCGGTAGATAGGTATCCGCGTGTCTGCTGATCGGAGCGACGTCGTGGCATCAGACGCCGCGCCGGGCGTGGTGCCAGGAAGCGCCTGACTTACGGGCCGTCCGACTCAGATCCTACGGGCCATTGCGATGCGCAGGCAGCCGGGTAGCCTGATGCTGACCGCCGATACCGGAGCCGAAGGTGCCAGGGGCGTCGGACACGAGCCGGATCATTCGCGACTTCCGCTCTTGAGACGAAGCAATTTCGTGTGAGGAAGCCGCCCGATCCGACCACGACCCGAGCAACCAGGATAGTCGGCCCGCCTGGGCCTTCGGCCGGCGGCCAGAGGCCCGCCCGGTCACGGGATCCGAACGGCCCGCCAGCCACGGCGGGCCGTTCCGTTTGGGCCCCTCAGCCCCTCGAGATGAAGGCGTCGAGTCGCGGACGCCTGACCTGGCCGCTGCCGAGATAGCGCAGGACGACTCGAGCCGCCAGGCCGATGGTGGGGTCACGATCGACCGTCCGCACGATCCAATCGACGTAGGACGGCTCGATGATCGCCACCTCGCCGAGGGTCAAGCCCGCGAACTTGCCAAACTTCAGGCGCGTGTCCAGCGCCTGGTCGAGGGTCGGCAGATCGGCCTCAAGGGTCGGTCCGCGGCGTCGGTGCGTCGGTCCGCTTGGGGTCGACGCCCGAGGCGGTTCGTGCCCTTCGGCCGAACGCGGCCGCGGCGGCAACCCGGGGAGCGGGCTGCGGTCCAGCGGCCGAAGCGTTGAATTGCGGGGCCAGAGCAGCGCACTGGTGTCGATGCGGGCCGTGACGGGTCGCACCGGATGGGGCTGAGGGCTCCATCCCGGACGGCGTGGCGCGGGGTCGGGCTCGTGATCGGCCCGGGCTGCCCCCGCGGCAGTCGCACCGCCCCCAGCGGACCGAGCGGTTCGTGCCGCCGCGTCTCGATGAGCGTGGCGCCTGTCCGGGTCGCGAAGCTCCTGGTAGGCGGCATTGATCTCGGCCATGGTCCGATTGGCCCGGCGCTCGAGAGCAGGATCGCCGCTCGCGACGTCCGGATGATGCTGGCGGGCAAGCCGACGCCAGGCAACCTTGATGGCGTCCGTGGTCGCGTCCAGGGGCACTCCGAGCACAGTGAAGGGGTTCCGCGGCATCCCACCAGTCTACCGTCGGGGCCCGAAAGTCACGGCGGCACTCCCACATTGACGCCGAGATGGCGGCGAGCGTCCTCCCCGGCGGGTCCCCCCTCGACCGGCGCGCCTTCGACCAGCGCCGTCGCCGGGTCCGGCTCAACGAACACACTCTCGCCCGGTGCTGCGGTGTCCCCGGCGGCTCTCGACCGGCGCGCCCTCGACCAGCGCCGTCGCCGGGTCCGGCTCAACGAACACACTCTCGCCCGGTGCTGCGGTGTCCCCGGCGGCTCTCGCTCAACTTCGCCCCGGGCGATGGTAAGTGGGCTGGCCCGGCGGCCGACCGGGTCGGCGGCCTCCATGGCCGACAGCCGGAGCGTGGACCAGCAGCGACCCGATGCCGGTGGGGCCGTTGCGGTCTCGGCCGAAGCCTTCGTCCTTGCTTGTCATTGCCCCGGCCGCTATTGAGCAAGTTGCCGGTGGGGGCCTCAGGCCGGTGGGGGCCTCAGGCCGGTGGGGACGGCACCCTTCGGCTGTCGGCCTCCGCCCGCCGCGCCGCCGCCCGCCAGTCCGCCGCCGCTCTCCGCCCTTCGGCGCCCGCCAGTCCGCCGCCGCCCGCCAGTCCGCCGCCGCCCGCCAGTCCGCCGCCGCGCCGCCGCCCGCCAGTCCGCCGCCGCCCGCCGCGCCGCCGCCCGCCCGCCGCGCCCTTGACAGGCGGCCGTCCCTGACGTCCCCTAACGTCATGTCAAGACGGAAACCTTCGCGTCGAGTCCCGTGGCTAAGGCCTGCCCTGGCAGTTGCGGCCCTGGCAGGATTCGCCGCCGCCTACCGGTTCGCGCTTCGATACCGCGAGCGGGTCGGTCTGCCGCGACGCAGCCCGGTCGAGACTACTCCCGGCCAATTCAGCCTCGACTTCGAGGAGGTGGCGATTCCGGCCGGCGACCACGATCTCGCTGCATGGTTCGTGCCGGCCGGCCCCGAACGCCCAAAGCCCCGACGCCGTCGCGGCCGGCCCGCGGCGGCGGCGACCGGATCCGCTGAAGCCGCGTCGGCCGCGTCTCACGCTGCCACACCGTCCAATCCGGCCCCGGCGTCGGGCCCCGCGAGTGAACGCCGCCCGGCGATCGCCATCGTCCACGGATGGGAGTCCAACCGTGGGCGGACCCTCGCCCACGTCCGGTACCTGCACGCCGCCGGCTTCCACTGCCTCGCACTCGACGTGCGCGGCCACGGCGACAACCCGCCCGAGACGTTGCCGATCAACGTCCCCGAGTTCGCCGACGACACGGCGGCAGCGGCGCGATGGCTGGCCGCGAGGCCCGACGTCTCGGCCGTCGGAGTCCTCGGTCATTCGATGGGGGGCGCCGGTGCGATCGTAGCCGCGGCGCGCGAGCCGTCGATCGAGGCTGTCGTAAGCCTCTCGTCGCCGTCCGATCTCGTTCGAATGACCCGCCAGACCTTCAGGATGGCCGAGATGAACGTCCCCGAGGCCATCGCGACGCCGCTCGCCTGGTTCACGGCGGCGGTGCTGCTCGCGCCCAGGCGCCGTTCGGTGGAGAGTGCCAGCGCTCTCGCCGCTGCCGGGCGGTATCGGGGACCGCTGCTCCTGGTCCATGGAGCCCAGGATCACGGCGTTCCGGTCCGGCACCTCGAGCTCATCGCTCGGGCAGCTCTCACCCATCGAGGCCCCGACGACGGGCCCGTCGAAACCCTGGTCCTGCCCGAATTCGGCCACCGCTGGCTGTACGAGGACGCGAATTGCCGCCGCAGGACGGCCGCGTTCTTCGCAAGATGGCTGGGCGGGCCGGTCGCGCCCGATACGGCCGGAGAACGCGCCGCCGAGTGCGTGGTCGAGCGTCCGCCCGATCCGATCTACGGTTTCGGGGCGCTTACAAGCAGAGCTCCCCAGCTCGAGCGAAGGCCGGAGCCGGACTGACCGACCAACCGCCCTCAGCCACCGGTGGGCCGACCGCGATCGGCCCGCCCGACGCCACATCAACGGAGATCGAATGGACACTTGGCAGGCAATCGACACGACGCGAGCCATCCGCAAGTTCGCCGACCGGCCGCTCGAGCCCGAGCACATCCGCCGCATCCTCGACGCCGGGCGGCGATCCGGCAGTTCCAAGAACCAGCAGAACTGGGACTTCATCGCCTGCACAGACCGCGCCCATCTACAGCAGCTGAGCGAGGTCGGGCCTAACGCCGGCCACATTGCCGGTGCTGCCGTGGCGGTCGCCCTCGTCGTGCCCGACCCCGCCACGCACGACGCCCCGTACTCGATCATGTGGGACCTGGGCCGGGCCGCCCAGAACATGACCCTCGCGGCCTGGGAGCTCGGCATCGGCAGCGTCCCGGCCACGGTCTACAACCAGGGCCTGGCCCGCGCGTTGCTCGGCTACCCGGCCGATCGCTGGTGCGAGTTCCTGCTCTCGTTCGGCTTTCCTACCAACCCGGAAGCTCTTACCTGGAAGAAGCGCGCCGGCGGGCGGAAACCCCTGGAGGCCGTCGTCCACACCGAACGCTGGTAGCCCGAGTACCGCGCCACCGTCCTTTGACGGTTGCGGCTACGTCACGCGAGTCGATAAGGGTTCGCGCTGCCGCCGCCCTAGAGGCCGGACATCGGGCTCGTCAGCACCAGCGTCTCACGGTCGGAATGGGGGGATGGCTGAGACGCCCCGGACGCGACCGCATCTATTGCGTCCCTGTCCTGTTGAGTGAGCGCTGGGTCATCCTGGATCGTGAGCTGGCCAAATACCTCGTCTATCGTCTGGGCGGTGAGCCACACGAGCCGAGGAGAAAACGACATCGGATCGAGTAGCGCATCACCCAGCGAGTGGCGAGTCTCGAAGCGTTCCGATTGCCCAACGAAAGCGACACGGATGCCATGCGGTCCCGTCCGATTCGTGATCCCCCAATGGCTCGGATCCTCGCCCGCGGCTTCGAGGCCCTTACAGACCGTCCCTAACGCGGGCTCGAAGATCCGAATGCGCATCTCCTCCGGTGCGTGCTCCTGTCGATACAGGATGCCCGGCAGCCTCTCGCGGTGCACGACGTGGTGGCGCAGATCGGTGTGGAATGTGAGGCGCGCCCGCCGGGTCTCCAAGTAGCCGGCCAAGTCGCCGGCCTTCGGGTCCGGCCGGGTCCGGAGCGCTCGAAGGTAGCTCCTGTGAGCGAGCGACCATTCATGTTGCTCAAGGCCGGATACGCCGAAGTACTTGCCCGCGAGGAGCGCCAGGTTGTCCAAGATGGCGGAAACGCCCAGAACGACCTGGTCGAAGCTGTCACAGAGCATGTCGATCGTGTCGTTGTCGGTCGGCAGCTGCCAGGCTCGATACATGTCGTCGAGGCTATGGATGGCAGACGCAAGGCGAGCGAGCACTGACTGCCCGAGCGCAATGAGGTGTGGCCGTCGGGACGCCGGTACTCGCCGTAGACGAGCGCCGCGAAACCGGGGTTGGCGTTCGGCGTGATCGCCCGGGCAAGCTCCCAGTAGTAGGCCTGCGCGGATGTGACCATGTGACCGTCCCAGAAATCCCCGAACCCTCGACACCACGACCAAAGTATTGGGAGGGCTTCTAGCGGGGTGACAACAGCTGTCTCGAAGCGGTGGACCTCGCGGATGCGGAGCAGGGCCGGAGACGTTGTGACAAAGACATGGGCGTGGAGCGCCTCCGCTGCCTTGACCGCGACGATCTGAGCCCCGACCGCACGGTCCCCGACCCAGAACTCGGCCAGGTCGTCCCATTGTCCCGGGTAGTGGACGCCCGCTCCCAGCTTGTGCTCGAAAGCCACCAGGGTCACGCTCGCAACGTCTGGAGCGTCGCCCAGCGTAAATGCCGGCAGGTCAGCGAAGGAGGCCCCTGCATCGCCGGGCGTCCGGAACAGCTCGTAGTGCTCTGGCCGCAAGTCACTGAGGAGACGCAAGGCCGTCGGCGACTCGCTGGAGCCGTCGTCGAGACGGCCCGCGTCGAGGCAGACGCGCATCTTGCGCCCCGTTCGCGGCTCTTGGATGAAGCGGAAGGGATGGACCTGGTTCATCCTGAACCGCTCGTCGAGGCCGAACCGACGATCGGGTATGAGCGGTTCTTCGATCTGCAACCGTCGTAGTCTGTCTGGCATCACACCAACTCCCCCAGATGCACGTAGACAGACTAGCGGGCGCGATACCGTTCGGAGCGGAGCGTGGCCCCCGACGCGGCCGGCAAGCTGGCCGCATGTCTGCGGGATCGGCGGCGACCAGCGGAGCGAGGGCCGGTGCGAGCAGTAGCCGTCGCAGTTTCACCGGCGGATTAGTCCAACCACCGACGTGGGCTAAGGTCTTCGGTGGTGAGGAGGTCGTTATCGGTGGGCAGGTCTTCATCGGTGAGGTCGTCGTGCATCGGCCTGTCGTCAACGCTTGGGCCGGGCTCCGACCCCATATCGACCTAGAGCAGCTCGTCGATCTCGGGGTTAGTGAGCCCCGCCAGCGTCTCCAGGATTAGGCCGCGTCGTTCCATCCAGGGTGCTCTTTGCTGCGCCGGACTGGTCAGATACCCGACGATCCGCCGTGGAACCTCGCGGACTAGGTTGGCCCTGGCCTCTGAGAGGGTGGCCCCCTCGGCCCATATCCTCAAGGCGTCGAGTTGCAGCCTCATTCCGCCGGGGTATTCCCGGCCGCTGACGTGAAACGTCCCTGGGAGCGGCAGTTCCGGCTTGGGCACAGGACGATTCTGCCAAACGCCCGCAACAGCGAGGGGGCGCGGCTCTGGATGGCCGGGCGACGCCGGGGTCGTCGGCGACCAGCGGAGCGGGGACCCGGGCGAGGGCGCCCAGAACGCGGCCACTCCCGCGGCCGGCGTCGTCTAGCGGCGAACGCTCCGGCGCAGGTGCCCGATTGCCGCGAGCTCGAAACCGAGACCGGCGAGCAGCAAGCTCGTCAGCAGCGCGAACAGCGGGCTCGACCCGTTGCCGCCGAAGTAACCGCTCGCGGAGGAGGTCGGAGGCGGGGTGGTGGTCCCGACCGGGTTGGACGTCGCGCCCGCGACGTTCTGCGACGGGGCCGGGGTGGCCGTCGCGCCCTCGGCGACCTCGGCGACCACGGTGTAGGTGACGACTATGGTGGAGCCCATGTCGCTGTTGTCGAGCGCGGTGCCGGCGTACACACCCCAGGCCACGGCGGGATTGAAGGTCACCGGGAGGGCCCCCCCGCTGAACGTGTAGATCGTCTGCGACGTCGTCCCCAGGTAGACCAGCGGGCCCGGGTTCGGCTCGATGGCGAACTTGTGGGCGGCAACCTGGGCCGTGGTGATGCCGCTCGCGGTCATGGTCACCGCGACGAACTCCGGCGGGACCGTGCCGGTGCTCGAGATCGTGAACGCGCAGGCGTTCGCGTCGAGGCCCGACGAGGTCGTGACGAAGGTGACCGGGCAGACCAGGGTCGTGCTGTTGACGACGGTCACGCCGGGCATCGCGGGCGTGAGCTGCAGCGTCAGCCCGCCATCGTTGAATACGCGAGGGGCCGCCACGTCCGGGCGAGCCGATTCGGCCACTCCGGCGCCCATGAGGACGACCGAGAGGCCGAGCAGGATCAACGGTGTTGCGAGCTTTCGCACGATTGCCCTACATTGGGACTGGAGATCGACTCCCGATAACTATCGGAACGATTAGACACCCGGCTGAGGGGCGACCGCAACGATTACTTTAGGTACCCTGCCGGGTGGGTCGCCCCGATACCGGGATTCATTCTGGGGAGGGCCCCCTCCGGGCGCGGCCCCCAAAGGAAGCCGCGCCCGGAGGGGTGTCCTACTAGACTAGGCCGAAGCTGTGGCCGTGAAGGTGATTGTGAAGACGTCGCCCATCGACTGAGTGCCGAGATTGGTCCACGTCACCGTGAAAGTAACGTAGTAGGTGAACGTCGGATTCGCGTAGGTCCACAGAAGCACCCCGGACAAGGGCCCGCTTGTGGTCCCGTCCGAGACCGTCCAGGAGCCGGACTCGTGGATCGTGCCACTGGCGGCGGCTGCAATCGCGAGGCTGTTCGGGATGATTGTGCCCGTCTTAGTGACGAGCACGTAGCAATTCTGAGTGCCGCTGGAGGCGGTCACAGCGAAGGTGCACGAACCATTACCAACAGCCGATGCCGGGCTGGCTTCGTAGGTGTTGCTGGCCCAGGCGCGGATCGTCATGGTTCCGACGTTGATATTGTCGACGGTCGATGATGTGGCTGTGAACGTGGCACCGACGCCGGCGCCGATCAGGCTGAGGGCCAGGGCGCCGCCGCCGACCAGGGCCGCGATCTTTCGAATCATCTTTCTCTCCTACACTTGCTTGAGCTTCTGACTGAACGCTATCTCGGACTAGACGACTGGACTGTCAGGCTTTCGCGCCCCCTTCCTCGTGACCTGACGCACTAGCACAAGGAGCACCAGGAGACCGGCCAGGATGAGGAGCGGTCCCCTGATGTCGGTGAGCCAGCCGATGAACGGCACGACCCCGACCAGCCGGTAGGCGGTCGTGCCCTGGAGAGTGGCGAGCCACAGGTCGTCAACCGGATTGGCGTCGCCCCGCGTCGTGATGACAACACCGGCCCCGCTGTCCTTCAGCGACGTGATCCGGTGGATGACAGGCTCGGTCCTGTCCGGTGGGTAGAAGGAGATGACGTCGCCGACGCGCAACGAGCTGACCGCGACGGCCTGGGTGACGACGACGTCGCCGGCCGAGAAGGTCGGCCGCATCGAGTTGCTGAGCACCGTCTGGAAGTGCAGGTTGGCGACGAACACGAGGATGCCGGCCGCGACCGCGGCAACGGCGGCGGCCACTACCAGCGCGGTCAGCAGGCGGTCGATGAGCCGGCCTATGGAGCGAGCTGTCGCGACCGGCTGATCGGGCGGGGAGGGCGCTGGCTCGGTGAAGCTCTCATCGTGGCGCTCGGGCCAGTCGCAGGTAAGCGCCCCATCGGCGTCGTAGCAGGCGGGTCCGTGGACGCTGCCGCCGTTCGCCTCGGAGGCGGGCCCGGGATCGAGCGGGAGCGCAGCCGCTTGACTCATCACGGTCGGCTACGGAGCCCGTTGCGCCGGGGTCGGCTGTCGGTCGGCGCCGGTATACGGGTCGGCGTCGGGATATCCACGTGGACACGCCTCGGGACGGAGACTCGCGTCGTGAATGACGCGGCGGTCGCGCCGACCGCGCTCGTCAGGGTGAGCGCCGCCAGGGGCTGATTGAGGGAGTCCAAGACGTGGCCTGTCACTCGACGCTGATCCTCCAGTGCTTCAACACGGAAGAAAGCCGCAGGGTCGGTTTGGTGGGGTCGCGAAGAAACCCGGCCCTCCCTGGCGGAGTGCGGCCGGGACAGATGCTCCCTTGGTGATCAACCCGATCCGGTATCTCTGCCCCGTGATCGCCCGCTCCCGTGGACGACCGGGGCACTACCGGCGCTGGGTTCTGCCAGCCGGCGCTTCCTCGGACCGCCGGCTCGCCTTCTAGCGCACGCCTTCGTTGAGTAGAGAACGGAGTGGCGTCCGCCAAAGGTACTAGCCGATTAGTCCTATTGCAACAGCCATTTGGTTATCGGGTGCGGACGAGCACCGGACCTGGCGGGCGTGTCAACGTGCGGACCGCTCTCGGCGACGCGACGTTACTTCGATCTCCATTGCGGCACGGTCCAGGCGTAGGCCGTAGGTCGGAACGTCAAGGGGTCTAGGTCGATCCGCTCGAAGAGGAGACGGAGTACGGCGTTGACCTTTTCGGGCGGCTGGGTCCAGTCAATGGACAGCACGGCCGCAAGTTCATGCCGGGCATCGAGCCGGCTCAGGGCCTCCACTACGGCCGCCATGCGGCGATCCCGCTCGGCCTTGTCTATCAGGCCGTCCGTGTACGTGTCGATGATCCGGGCTCGTTTCAGGTCGAGCCGGGCGAGTTCGGCCTCGTCGTCGGTGTTCAGCTCCACCGTCTCCGGTCTCCGCAGTCGGTCTGCCTCTTCCTTGATCGCTGGCAGTATCAAATGCTCTGCAATACAGCTGCGCGGGTGAGGACGGATCGTACCTTGCCGGCAGGCGTACTGCACCCGGCCGGTCCTGCTGTTCCGCTGGCCCCCCAGGCGCGTGCCGCAGGTGGGGCAGACCAGCAGACGCGAAAAGGTGAAGTGAGGCTGTCCGGCCCTGACTCCCTTGCCGGCCTTGCCTGGGAGCACGTACGGGTCGAGGCGGCGTACAACCATCTCGACGGACCTTGGCCACCATACGCCGCGCTTGCCGCTCCTCACCGGCACCCCGCGTTCAGTCAGAAGGCGGGCAGCCGCCCCGAAGCTTCCAGCTTCACGAAACGCGGCCAGAACCGCCTCGACGTCGTCGTCCGGCCCGTCCCCGTAGAGGCGCGGACCCATGTGATGGTTCTTGGCCCTCATGGCCATCCAGGTAGCCTTCATCCTCTCGCTGGCCACGTCGGCCTCGAAAGCTGCGACCGATGCGAGGATGGTGGCCGTCATGTGGCCCGACGCGGTAGACGTGTCCAGCGCGTCAGCGTCGAGCCGAATGGGGATGTTGCGGGCCTGGCAGGACTCGAACAGCCGCGTCAGCTCGGAGAGGGATCGGGCGAGGCGGCTCATGCTGTAGGAGTAGACGGCCGTACAGGTTCCGTTCTCGATCGCCGCCACCAGGGCGTCGTATCCCGGCCGCTTGGAGGCTGCGAGTCGCCCGCTCGTGTCCCAGTCGGAGAGCAGAACCAGGGAGTCAGCATCGCCGTGACGGGCGGCTAGCGCCCGCACGGCGGGTTCCTCCGCCTCGGCGGAGTTCTCCGGGTCGTCCATTCGGACGACTGACTTTCTCAGATAAGCGAAAGCGGTCACAGGACCCCAACTGTACGCCGCTGCGGTGGCCGGAGAGAGTCGGCCGCGCAATATCAGGCTCCGACGCAGCCGCTCGACCGGCCGGTCTACGACGGTATCGTCGGCCACCGGCGGCGTACGGAGCAGGGCCCTTGGGTAACTCTGAGTCTAAGACATACCGGTGACGGTGATCGTCCAGGAGCAGCCGGATTTCACTTCGACCTGGTAGGGCCCGCTCGTTCCGGATAGATTGATCGTCGTGGAGCCCTTGCCGCTGCCGGTGAGGGGGCCCGCGATGGGGTTGTCCGAGCCGTCTGCTCCGGCGAAGTCGGCGCTGAAGCTGCCTCCGCTCCCGTGGGACCTGCAGGAGAAGTTGTAGGCGACGCTGACGCTGGCACCGCTCGCGGTGAATGACGCGCTGTTCGCGGTGCCGTTGCCGCTGAACTTCAGCAGGGTTCTCGGCGTCGGGGCCGCCGTCGGCTTCGGCGTGGGCGTCGGCGTCGCGGTCGGCCTCGGGGTCGGCGTCGGGTCGGGGCAGGCGCTACCGCCGTTGGACCAGGCCAGCAGCGGCTGAGGCACGTTCGGGCTCGGGTAGTGCGGCAGCGGGCCATCGACGCCGTCAAAGCGGGTCGTGCCGGTGTAGAAGTCCGTCTGGCCGAAGCAGGCCGGTTGCTTCACCGTGAGCGTCCCCGACGGGTGGCCCGCATCGAGGGTGATGCTCTCGTGGTCGTAGAGGGCCTGGGTGCCGGTGGTCGGCCAGGTCGGTCCCTGCGCCGTGTAGGAGTTCAGCGAGAAGGACAGGCTGCAACCCCCGGGCAGTGCGCCGATAGCCCAGACATTGGCCACGATCATCGGATATGGTTCGGCCCCGAACTGGTTGTAGCCGAACAGGGCGACGGTGCAGGGTGTCGCACTCGGCGACGCAGTCGGCGAGACGGTCGGTTTTGCGGTCGGCGTCGGGGTGGGTGTCGCACTCGGCGACGCGCTGGCGGAGGCGCTCGGCGTCGGGAAGACCGCGACGTACTGATGCGACGTGGAGACTTGCGACGAGAAGTACGCGGACGTCGTACCGACCGAGCTCGCCAGGAGGAGCCCCGCGGCGATGCCCAGGGCAAGGCGGTGTCGCCTCGCCAGCCCGGGCGACCGGACGAACGTCGGCCTCCTAATCATGCGGCCCTCGCCCGGCGGAGCCTGCGGATCTCGCGCACGATGGTCTGAAGCTCGCCGACGATGAGGAAGCCACCGGTCCCGACGAGCAGCAGGAAGAACACGAGGGGCTGGGTCAGGGTGTACAGCACGTAGCCGAGGAATGGGATCGCGACTACCTCGGTGCCTACGAGGTCGGCGGAGGTCCGTTCGGTGACGTCGGGAGCCTGGTTCGCGTCGCCCTTGGTAACGATCGTCGCCCCGTCGAGACCCACGATCCGGTGGGTGACGAGCTCGCCGGTCGGATCGTTGAACGTGGCGACGACTCCCAGGCGCGGCACGCGATCGGCGCGGTCGACGATCACGACGCTCCCGATCGGGATCGCCGGCTGCATGCTGCCGCCCCGGACGACCAGCACGTCATAGGGCGTGACCCTGGGCAGCACCGCCAGGATGAGCAGCATGAGCAGGGCTGCCCAGAGGACAGCCTGTGTCGCCATCCATATAGCCTGCCGGAATGCGATGTGCGGACGATGCAACATGTCCGACCTCTAGAGTCAGGGGATGGGCGCGGAGGCGCTCTCCACGCCCATCCCGTCGAGAGATGGACCGGCTAGTCGGTCGTCCCCGTGAGGGAGGTGTTGATGTAGATGTTGCCCTTCTCCAGGGCGTTGCAGTTGCCGGGGCAGGACCAGCTGTTCTTCGTCAGGATGTAGATCTTGGCGCCCGCGGCGAGGTCGGTCACCGCGACGGTTCCTGCGGCGGCTGCCGATCGTGCGCTCTGCAGGTTGTAGATCGCGGCGCCCGCGGCGGGGTCGCTGCAGTTGTAGTCGGTCAGGGCGGTGTAGACCTGGAAGGCGTCCTGCATCCCATCCGGGGCCGCGGTCGTGACGACCTCGTTCGCGGTCAGGTGGAGCAGGTAATCGCCCGTGTTCTGGACGACCATGCACCCTTCAGAGGTCAGATCCGGCCCGGTTTTGGTCGAGTCCACGAACGAGTAGTTCGTGAGGGTCGGAACGGTGGCCGAGCAGTTGATGTTGACCTGGTTCCCGTTGCCGCACGGCCCGAAGACGAGGCTCGCCGAGCCGGTGGTGAAGTGGTAGTTGTTGGCTGTGTCGGTGGTCTGGAAGTACGCGCCGGTTGCCAAGACTCCGGCGCCGACGAGCGCGACGACGACAAAGAGCGATGCGAAGATGCGTTTCATCTGACGATAGTCCTCCAGTATTGGGGCCCGGGCGCCCACGGCGAACTCGGGCTTTGTCCAGTGCTGCTAATCGCGTTGCATCTGGCCTAGTGGATGCCCGGCAACCGCGAAGCAAAGTTCCGAACGGGCGAACAACACCGCGTCCGGGCGCGGTAACCCGGCGCATGGCCGACGCGCAAAAGCCCACCACCTCCCTCGGCGCGGGCAGCATCGAACGCGAGCCGCGGCAACTGCGCGGGCCCATCTCACCGGAGTGGACCCTACATCCGCAGCTCGCTCGACTTGCGAAGCGAACTATCACCGTAGGCCAAAAGTACTAGGACTAATAGGCCAAATGGCCTACTAATACTGGCCGAATGGCCCATAACGTAGTTAAGTGTTGATCCGGAGCACCATGCATGGTCGCCAACGACCATTGCACCGAGCCCATCCAGACTGCCCCGCTCGCGTTCCGCCGGTCTCTTGAGCCACCTCACACGCTCGAGGGTCGATCCGGCCACCATCGGCATTGCGGTGCGAGCGAGCACCAGCCTCTGCGCCGGGCTGGCACCGCTGCGTGGAGCACCATTGGCCGGGTCGAACGACCGAAGGCGATGAGGCGGGTCGAGGCCCACGAGGCGGGGCGGGCCATGGAGGCTGAGTTCACGCGAAACGCCCCCGACGCGGCCGCTCGACTGCGCCGTATGCCACGAGCGGGTAGATACCCGCCGGGCCGATACGCGGTACTGCTCGGCTGCCTGCCGCATGGCAGCCTGCCGGGCCAGGAAGGCGGGTGGTTAGGGTTCGGGCGTCCGCCAGCCGTCATCGGCGCGCGGCGTCTCGTAGGGTCCCTCCGTCCGAGTCAACAGGTCTACGGTCCACGGATCGCCGGTTCCTGGCCAGGGGGCGACGACTCGGACGGTGGCGGTCGCTGTTGTGCCGGGCGGAAGGGACGCAGTGGCCTGGGCGACGGCGTCGTCGGTGTTGCGAGCGTTGAAGACTTCGAGGTGCTCCTGGTTGATCATCGTTGTCTCCTGTGGGCGAGCGGTTGGCGAGAGTCGGCCAGAGTCGGCGACAAGGGGCACCGATTAGGGGCAGATATCGGCCACAAACGGGCAGATATCGGCCTCAAATGAGGGGTTGCAAACAGGGGTGGTGTCTACGGCCACCCCACCCCAAAACGGGCCTGTGACGCGCTAGGACGGCCTGTGGCGAAAGGGTGTTGGACACCGTGGATCGTGGCTTGGTGAGTGAAACAGTCACATATCCTGGTCTGACATGGCCAGGGACCACACCCGGACATTTACCCGCTGGATGGTGCTGGCGCGCCAGGGTCCGCCTCGGGCACTCGGCATCGCGGGTGGATGGGTGCGGACGAAGCTGGCGCCGAGATCGGTCGATCTCGCATAAGAAGGCCCAGTCGATCCGGCCAGGCCTCTCTAGGCTTCGCTATTGGCGCGACGTCTGCCGCGATTCGAACGGCGCTCCGGTGTCAGGAGCCCGATGAGGAGCCCGTCGCCGTGCCTACGTACGGCGATCTCCGTCCCCATTCCCGATGCCACACGCAGGAGCCTTTGTCGGATGGTGATCGGCTTCTCGCCATCCTCGAGCCGGATCTCGAACACGTCTGCCGGAGACCGGATCTTCGCGATCGCCGCCCTCAGCTGCTGCTCGCACTCAAGCCTGCGTTTCTGGGCAGGCGTGAGAGCAGGAGACTGGCTCTGCCCACGGGCATCCATCAGGCTCGAGTCCACTTTCCGGATCGTAACCACAATCGCTCCTTCGATTTCCCATCGATCCCCACGTCGGCCACTATATGGCAACTACCGTTGCTGCGGACCTGACGCGTGACGGCTGCGCGGTTTCCGCACCGGACCCGCCATCACGATGACACTCTATGAAAAGGGGCCTCGCCGTCAATCTGGCTATGTGAGTCGAGCCGGGTCCAGTTCAGGGCCCGGCGGACTGATGGCAGGATCGAGCAGCGCTCATCTCTCTATGGCCTTCTCAGTGAGGAAGGACAAGGTTGGATGGGAGGCTGTGCCGGCGGCCCAATTCCATTCGGGGGTCGTCACGCGACCAGTGTTATAGCGGGGCCTGCCGGGGCGAAGGGTTCGTTCTTGGTCAGGACGTGCCAGATGGCCTCGGCCAGCTGGCGGGCGATGTCGACGCGGGCAACCTTGGCGCCACGCCCGCGGCCGAGCCTGTGCTTGGTTCGCTCGTAGCGGTCTCGGAAGCGCGGATCGCGGGCGGCGTGGGTTGCCGCCTCGATGAGCGCCCAGCGCAGGTACTTGGGCCCGTTCTTGGCCAGCGGCCCACGGATGTCGCGGTTGCCCGACCCGCGCACGATCGGGCACAGCCCGGTGTATCCGGCCAGCTTCTTGGGGCTCTCGAAACGGCCGATGTCGCCGATCTCGCCTGCGATTGTGTAGGCCAGAAGCGGGCCCACGCCGGGAACGGTCAGCAGTAGTGGGATGTAGGGGTGGTCCGGCCCGAGACCCCGTAGGTCGGCCTCAGCGGCGGCGATCTCGACGTTGAGGTCATCGATCATCCGCATGCTCGTGGTCAGCGTGCCTGCCCAAGGCTCGGGAATGGTGAGCCGTCCCAGGATCTCGCGTCCCTGTGTGCCGAACAGATCGCTTACCGGGACTGAGTAACCGAATGTCATCAGCGTGGCATGGATGCGGTTCTTCAACGCGGTGCGGTGGTGCACGAGATGGAGCCGGAAACGGGCTCTCTCGCGCTCGGCACGGATCGTCGGATCGGGCAGCCAGATCTCGGGCACGAGGTCCCGTCGGGCCAGCTCGGCCAGGACATGAGCGTCGATCCTGTCGGTCTTGGCTGCGAGCGGAGCTAGACCCTTGACCTTCACGGCGTCTGCGATGGCGACGTCCCAGCCCCAGCGCTCGAGCTGGTCGTGGACGAAGCGAGCGCCAGTCATCGACTCTATGGCCGCAGTCACCTCCTGGCCGTGGAGCAGAACGTGGGTCGCGAGGGTGCGCAGAGCGTCTGAGTCGGGGTGAACGGCTGTCACCTCGATGGACCGGCCATCCTCGTCGAGCACGTGCACATCAAGCCTCTGGCGCGACAGATCCAATCCGGCGTACAACATGGCGTGGAGCCTCCCGGTGCTGGTTGCTCTGACAACCCAACGTTGTCACCGGCGAGGCTCCTATTCCTGATATTCCATGGTGGAGGGCCGTACGGCCACGGAGAGTCAGAGTCCGAGCCAGCGTCGCCAGCGCGGTTTGCGCGGGATGTCAGCGATACGAGTTCGCAAAGCGTGCCCGAGCGACCGGGCCCGAGGACGAGCATCATGTCCCGCGTCTCGGTGGTTACCGCGGAGCTGCCCTGTCGGCGCGTGCCAATCGAGCGCCCGGGCCTAAGTCGAGCGCCATCGAGCTTCCCCCTGGCTCAACAGGGGAATTCGACGGGATTGCGCACAGTTTTATCGTTGCCTCCGTTCGGTTTGGCCTAACTTTTAGGCAATATCTGGCATCTTGACGCTTTATTGAGGGTTGCAACAGGTCCGCGACTCCAGAGTGACCACGAGGCCGGGTGCGCAGTTGGTAGCGGGCCTCCACCGGAGTAGTGCACAAGGAAGCCTGGGGGGGAAGGGAGGTTGACTTCCGAAGTAGCCAGGTCTTGCGCCTGCCCCTGTCGTTCGCCGGTCTCTGAGCCTTTTCGCGAGCCAGAGCAATGTCTATGCCGAATGCAACGTCCAATCCGCATCCCTTTCTTGGCATCTGGCGAACAGCTGTCCATCGGCTGGGGAAGTTCTCGACGGCAGAGGGTGGCCGGGCCAAGGAGGAATTCCTTTCCAAGATGGCGAGTTCAAACCCTCCCCGAGCGGAGGAATTTGGCTCGCTCCTCACTCTGTTGCGTGAGGGGGCAGTTGACATCCAATGCCCAGCCAGCTTCACCACCAACGGCGTCTACTACGCCACGGTCAGTTGTGCCGGACAGGAGATAGGCGCCGTCTACAAGCCGGCCAAGGAGGAAACCCCGCTCAGTGATTTTCCAACAGGGACGCTTGCCTTCCGGGAGGCAGCCGCTTTCCTGGTCAGCGAGACTCTCGGCTGGCATCTCGTGCCGCCCACGGTCTACCGCGACGAGGCACCACTCGGTCCCGGTGCTCTCCAGGTCTATGTCAACAAGCCCTCGGACTACTACTCGGCTGACTTCTCAGAACGAGACAGGACGGCACTGGAGCGTGTGGCCCTGTTTGACCTGCTTACCAACAATGCCGACCGCAAACGAGCGCACCTCTTGCCCGGCAACTCCGGAAGACTGTGGTCAATCGACCACGGCCTCTGCTTCCATCAGCGAATGCTGGTGCGCACGTTTATCGAGGAGTTTGATGGCCAGCCCATTCCCGAGGACCTGCTGGGCGACGTGGCCGCCTTCCGGCAGTGGCTGGAATCAGACCAGCAGATGGCCGCTGCCCTCGCGACCCTCCTGTCAGCGCCCGAAATGGCAGCGCTACACTGTCGCGCCGACCAACTGCTGACCTCAAAGCGTTATGCGGGCCACCCTCACCGACTGGGGCCCACGATTCGTTGAAGGGAAGAGACGAACCCATGTTCCAAGAACCTGCCGACGTAGTGGATGCCCTGATCCGCCAGAACTACATCTCTTCGACCAAGGTCGGCACCGTCCTATACATGGCCGAGAAGTTGGGCAAACCGGTGCTGGCCGAAGGCCCGGCGGGTGTGGGCAAGACCGAGTTGGCCAAGGTCTGGGCCGCGGCCACCGGCCGCCCATTGATCCGGCTGCAGTGCTACGAGGGCCTCGATGAGACCAAGGCGTTGTATGAGTGGGAGTACGCCAAGCAGATGCTCTATACCCAGCTCCTGCGAGACAAGCTGAGCGATCTGTTGGCAGGCACAACCACACTGGCCGGTGCTGCCGACAGACTCGCCAGCGAAGAGGACGTCTTCTTCTCCCGGCGCTTCCTGCTCCCCCGACCGTTGCTGCAGGCGATCCTCTCCGAGACCCCCGCCACCCTGCTGGTGGATGAGATCGACCGGGCCGACGTGGAATTCGAGGCGTTCCTGCTGGAGATCCTCTCGGATTTCCAGGTCTCGGTGCCCGAGCTGGGCACGCTCGTGGCCAGGCATCCTCCGTTGGTGGTGCTGACCTCCAACAACACGCGCGAGCTCTCCGAGGCGCTCAAGCGGCGCTGCGTCTACATCTACCTCGACTACCCCTCCCTCGAGGCCGAACTGCGGATCGTCCGCCTGAAGGTGCCCGACCTCGCACCGCACCTGGCCCAGAAGGCAGTCGAGTTCGTGCAGCAGTTGCGGAAGCTGGACCTGCGGAAGCAGCCGTCGGTGAGCGAGACACTCGATTGGGCTCGAGCCTTGGTCTTCCTCAACACTAGGGCGCTCGATCCGGAGACCCTCGAGGCCACCATGTCTCTCCTGCTCAAGCAAGAGGCCGACCAGCAGCGCGTGCGGCACGAGATGGCGCGGGACGGCAAGGGCCGAAGCGGGACGGCCCTCGGGGAGATCGGCCGGGCGCTGGCCCCAGGACCATCGTCAGAGGCGCAGTCGCCAGAGGATTGAGGGAGCGGCGCTCGTGGACAGACGCCTCGTGGCCTTCATCACCGATCTGCGCGCATCAGGAGTGCGCATCTCGCTGGCCGAGAGTCAGGATGCCGCTCGCGGCCTGGTTCACCTCCCGACGCTGCCACGCGAGACCTTCCGTGCAGCGCTGCAAACGACGCTCGTCAAGGACCACACCGATGACCCGATCTTCGACAAGCTCTTCTCGCTCCACTTCTCCGCCACGCCCAAGTTCAGGTCGCCTGAGGATGTGCTCTCGCCTGACGAGCAACGCATGCTGGAGGAGGCCCTGCGCGCTACAGCCACCAACTCCAACCCCAACCGCCTGCTCCGGCAACTGGCCTCCGCGAAGAACCCTACATATACGGAAGTCAATCTCCGCGCGCAGCAAGCCCGTCGCACCCCTATGGGGATGATATTGGAGCGGTTTGGCGTCACACGGGCGGCGCACCGCCGGATGGGACTCGGCCAGATGGAGGCCGAGGTCGACCTGCTGACACAGAACCTGGCGGCCCAGGGAATGGACCCCACCGGGATGGAGGATGTTCAACGCTTGGTCAGCTACAACGAGGTGGTACTGACCGAGATGGTGGGAACATTCGCGGGGCAGAATCCCGGCCTGCCGCAATCGGCGGTGTCGAGCAGCGGCGACCTGGACCCATCGCTACTCAACACCTCGGTCTGGACAGACCTGCTGGTGCGCACGTTCGCCGGGCTTTCCGAAGCCGAGGCGCACGCCCTGCGTTGGGAAGTGCGGCGACTGGGGAGGAAGCTGCGCGCGCGCGCTGCCCTGCGGCAGAAGAGAGGCGCAGGCAAGGCACTTGACGCCAAGACTACGCTGCGGGCTAGCCTTCGCGCTGGCGGTGTCCCCTTTCGCCTCTATCACAGGAAGAAACACCTCAAACCCAAGTTCGTCTTGATCTGTGACGTTTCTGGCTCCATGGGCACGGCGGCGGAATTCATGCTGCGGCTGATGTTCGAGATGCAGGAACAGACCACCAAGCTGCGCTCATTCGCCTTCAAGGATCACATCCAGGACGTTACCGACGAATTCGTCCGGCTTCATCCCGACAGGACGGTTCTGCAGATCTTGGAGCGCTTCCCGTTCCCCTACTACTCCGACACGGATCTGGGGCGGAGCCTGGCGGAGTTCTGCGAGCACTTCATCGATGTAGTTGACCGCCACACGGTCCTCGTCTTCCTGGGTGATGCGCGAAACAACGGGAATGACCCCCGGCTTGACCTGTTCGATCGGATAGGGCGTCGCGCCCGGCAGGTCGTCTGGTTCAATCCTGCGCCTCGGGAACAGTGGGGTAAAGGTGATAGCGACATGCTCCGGTATGCGCCGTTGTGTACGACCGTGCATCAGATCAGCAATCTAGCCCAACTCACAGAGGCGGTGGATGGACTCTTCATGCCAGGCTGAGAGAGTCGCCAGTGGCCCCCAGTCTTAAATCCCAAATGCCATAGCGGTTGATCAGGAGGCCCTAGATGCCACTCTGCATCTCCTCCTCAAGTACGAGGCAGACGTGTAGCGGCCTTGCGCGACGTGCCACAGGGCAACAAGCCTGGTCGAAGCGAGGCGGCGTTGAGCGACCTTCGCCGGATGCTCGATGGATCCTCGCCTACGGCGGACGATTGAAAGAGTGGAGCTGATGGAAGATCGCCTCGTCAAGTTCATCGCCGACCTGCGGTCCGCCGGTGTGCGCGTCTCGCTCGCGGAGAGTCAAGACGCAGCCCGCGCCGTGACCCAGCTCGACACGTTGGATCCTGAGACCTTCTGCGCCGCGCTCCGAACCACGCTCATCAAAGAACACTCCGATGATCGAATATTCGACAAACTCTTCCCCCTCTACTTTCGCGCCAGTTCCCCTCCCTTTCTGTCGCCTGCGCGCGCGCTCTCCCCGGACCAGCGAGAGATGATGGAGGTGGCTCTACAGGCCCTGGCTGGCGATTCAAGTCGTTTGCTCCGTCTGCTGGCTTCCGGCCTGAGCCCGACGCTCGGGGAGTTGAGTCGTTACGCTGAGGAAGCCAGGAATGCGCCGCTGGGGGTGCTGGCCAGTCCGCCGAGGCTCACTCAAGCGGTCCTCCGCCGGGTGGGTGTGGCCAAGCTGGACGAGCAGATCGACCAGTTGTCGCAGCAACTGGTCGATCTGGGAATGTCCCCGGCCGGGTTGGAGGATGTTCGGAGTCTCATTGCCGCCAACCGAGAGGCTCTGGCCGCGTTGGCAGAGCAGATCGTGCGACAAGCCGCAGCTCGCGAGCTGCCGGAACTGTTCAGGGATGAGCTGAATACTGCGGCGCTGATGCTGCACTCCTTTGACGGGCTTTCCCAAGCCGAGGCACACGCTCTGCGCCAAGAGGTGAGACGACTCGGCAGAAGGCTACGCTCGCGCGCCGCACTGCGGCAGAAGAAAGGGGCCGGCAAGACCCTTGACGCCAAGACAACACTACGGGCTAGCCTTCCGACTGGCGGCGTCCCCTTCCACTTGCACTTTCGCAGAAAGCATCTCAAGCCGAGATTCGTCCTTATCTGCGACGTTTCGACCTCGATGCGCCCGGCTGCAGACTTCATGCTGCGATTGATGTATGAGATGCAAGGCCAGATCACGAAGGTACGCTCGTTTGCCTTCAACCGGGGCATCGAGGAAGTGTCGGGCGAGTTCGTACGGTATCGTCCGGACAGGACGATCCAACAGATCCTGGGCCGCATCCCGCCCGGATCCTATGCCACCGATCTGGGCGGGAGTCTTGCCGACTTCCGTGAGCACTTCATAGATGCGGTAGACCGGCGCACGACGATCGTCTTCCTCGGTGATGGCCGCAACAATGGGAGGAACCCCCGGCTCGACTTGTTCGACCAGATCAAACGTCGGGCCAGGCAGGTCGTCTGGTTCAACCCCGAGCCTCGCTCCCAGTGGGGCACAGGCGACAGTGACATGCTCCGATACGCGCCGTTGTGCGCGACCGTACATCAAGTCAGCAATCTAGCCCAACTCACAGAGGCAGTGGATGGGCTCTTTGCGGCACGTTGAGAGAGCGGGCTCGATTGCCTCGTGCCCCCGGCTCGGTCGCAGGAGAGGCGTCCTCATCGAAGTCCGACGCATCGTCCTAGCCGGCGCTGACGCCGGCGCCAACATCGGCCGTCACGCCGACACCGCGCCGCGCCGCAATCCTCACGCCCACGCCACGCCTTTGCTAGCGGTCACATCTTCGGGAAGAGACCGCCCTCCGCATTGAACTAACCTGCCCGCTTTGCTCGGAGCCCGCACTTGCCAGGCTCAGGAAGGACAACCGAGGCGTCATGAACATCGACGATGTGCACCGAGTCCTGATCATTGGCAGTGGCACGATGGGCCTGCAGATCGGGCTGCAGTGCGCCACGCATGGATACGAGGTCGTGCTATACGACATCGATCCGGCCGCCCTGGAAGCGGGGATAGCGCGCCTCCGCGCCTGCGCGGACGAGCAGGTCTGGATGGGCGTCATCGATGCTGCCGGGCGCGAGCGAGCGCTGGGAAGAATCGCTCAGACGACCGATCCTGCGATCGCGGCAACCGACGCGGACCTCGTGAGCGAGTCCGTGCCCGAGGACCCAGAGCTCAAGGGACGCGTGCTGGGGCAGTTCGATGCCCTGTGCCCGCAGCGGACGATCTTCACCACCAACACGTCCACCCTGCTGCCATCCATGTTCGCCGCTGCGACGGGCCGGCCCGACCGCTTTGCAGCCCTCCACTTTCACGGGCCGGTTTGGTCGTCGAACGTGGTGGACGTCATGCCCCATCCCGGCACCTCGCCCGAGACGACCGAGCTGCTAGTCGTCTTCGCCCGACGGATCGGGCAGATCACGATCCACCTGCGCAAGGAGAGTTCCGGCTACGTCTTCAACGCGATCTTCAATGCAGCCAATGGCGCTGCGATCGCGCTCGTAGCCAACGGGATCGCCTCGATCGAGGACGTCGACCGGGCCTGGATGGGCGTCATGAAGATGTCGATCGGACCCTTCGGGATGCTTGACGGAGTCGGCCTCGATACTGTCCGGGACATCACCGACTATTGGGCTCGGTGGACCGGCGATGCCCAGACGCGGAAGAACGCCGACTTCGTCAAGACGTACGTCGACCGGGGGTGCTTAGGCGTCAAGACTGGCGAGGGCTTCTACCGCTACCCGAATCCTGCCTGGGCAGTACGAGGCTTCGTCGAGGGCGAGTCTCGGACGTAGCGGCGACGGCTGGTGGCAGGCACCGCAAAGCCCGTCGGTCGGCCGGGATAGGCGGGGCCTCTCCGGTGGCTCGGCCCAGAAGGACCGCTGCAGGGACAGAAGCACAGGGGACAGAAGTGGAACCTGAGTCACGCCACGTGGACATCTGGAGTGACGGCACCCGGCTCTCGGGCGATCTCTGGCGGCCCGGGGGGTCCGAGGCCAACGACAAGCTCCCGGCGATCATCCTCTGCCACGGGTGGGGCGGCATCCGGTCCCACCTGAACGCAGCCTACGCAGCTCACTTCGCGAGGGCCGGCTACGTGGTCCTGACGTTCGACTACCGCGGCTGGGGAGACAGCGACAGCCGTCTCGTCATCAAGGGAGCAGTCCCCGTTCCCGATGCGAACGGGGAGGCGACCGTCCGCGTTCGGCTCATTCGTGAGCTGGTGGACCCGTTCGACCAGACCGAGGACATTGTCCACTGCATCGACTTCCTCACGGGAGAGCCCGGCGTCAACCCGGAGCGCATCGGCCTGTGGGGCACAAGCTTCGTGGGTGGGCGGCCGCCCCACGCGGGACCCCCCCCCCGCCGGCCGGGGCGCCTAGGCCCGACGGGCCCACCCCCGGAACGTGGCGGGGGGGCCAGGGGCGAATCC